>DATCFG010000122.1:0-44812 GCA_036509655.1 Solirubrobacteraceae bacterium
GTGGCCCAGGCGTTGATGGGTCACGCGAGCGTGCAGACAACAGCCTCCGTGTACGTGGAGCGGCCGGGATTAGAGGAGCTCGCAGAGAGCGTGCGTGGCTTGCGCTATGAGGAGCCGTTGGCGGAGCGGCGCTCGCGGTTCGCGGCGCAGATGCAGACCCATAGTGCGACTTTGGGGGCTTGCGTAAAGATTTCCGACCAACCCCTTGACAAGGGTGAGAGGGATCTTGTACAGTGGCGTATCGCTCGATAACGGTCGTTGACCGGCATCAGCTCCGAGCGCAGCGCTTCGTCGGCCGCGTGCAGGGAAAGGGCTAGGCGCAACGGCAGTGGCTGCTCGGCGAGCCGTTCGATCCCGGGGATCCAGCCGACCGTCGAGATCGCCGTGCGCCGGTTGGTGATGCCGATCTCGGGCAGTCGCGCACAGGCCGCGAGCACGTTGTCGAGGTTCAAGAGCGGCTCGCCCATGCCCATGAACACGCAGTGGTCGATCGCCTCGATCCGGCGGAAGTGGAGCGCCTGGTCGAGGATCTCCGAGGCGGTGAGGTTGCGCGCGAACTTCATCTGCCCGGTCGCGCAGAACGTGCACGTCAGCGGGCAGCCGGACTGCGAGGAGACGCAGATCGAGCGCCGCTTGTCGCGGTATCGCATCAGCACCGCCTCCAGCGGCCGGCCGTCGGCCGTCGTGAAGAGGGCCTTGATCGTGCCGTCGCTCGCGTGGGCCTGCTCGGCGAGCGTGAGGCTCGAGAACGGCAACTCGCGCGCGAGCGTCTCGCGCAGGGCTTTCGGCAGGTTCGTCATCTGCTCGTAGCTCTCCACGCCCTTCGCGGCCCACGCCCAGATCTGGGCGGCGCGAAAGGAGGGCTCGCCGTGCGCGGCGAGCGTCTGGTCGAGGAGCGCGAGATCCATCGCCCCTATGGTGGCAGCCAATGCGCCTAGCCAAGTACCTCGCCCACGCCGGTGTGGCCTCACGACGTGCCGCGGAGACCGTGATCGCCGCCGGGCGCGTCCACGTCGACGGGGAGCTCGTGCGAGACCCCGCGCGGGACGTCGGCGAGCACAGCCATGTGACGGTCGACGGGCGCGTCCTCGCCGGAGCGGAGGCACGCGTCGTCTACGCGCTGCACAAGCCGTTCGGCGTCGTCTCGACCGCGCGCGACCCCGGCGGGCGCCCGACGGTCGTCGAGCTCGTCGAGGATGCGGATCCAGCCCACCCGCGGTTGTACCCCGTCGGGCGCCTCGACGCCGACTCGAGCGGGCTGATCCTGCTCACGAACGACGGCGAGCTCGCCAACCGTCTCACCCACCCGCGCTTCGAAGTGCAGAAGACCTACCGCGCGACGCTCGGTGGCGGCCCCGTCGGCGATCGCGTGCTGCGGGCGCTCCGTCGCGGCGTCGAGCTCGACGACGGCCTCACCGCGCCCGCGCGCGTACGTCGAATTGGCGCGCCGAAATCGAATCTGATCGAGATCGCGATCCACGAAGGCCGCAACCGCCAGGTGCGGCGCATGTGCGAGGCGCTCGGCCGGCCGGTGCTCGCACTCGAGCGCGTCGCGTTCGGTCCGCTGCGGCTCGACGGCCTCGCGCCGGGCGCCCACCGGCGGCTGCGCGAGGGGGAGATCGAGGCGCTGCGCGCGCTCCCGACCGCGTGACGCAATCGTGCCGGGAGTGCGACGAGTTTGTGGCGGGGAGTGCGACGGGTTTGTGTCGTAGGTGCGATGAGTTGTGCTGCAGGTGCGATGGATTTGTGTCCGGAAGGTAAAGGCGGTGGGGTGGGGGATATACAAAATGAACTGCGTATAACTATGGTGTCACGCTGTTCAAAAAGTATATGTGCATCCGCGCCGTCTTTAGAAACGGCCGTGCGGGACAACTGACACAATCGGCGCCGATGCCCCAACGCCTCTTCGCCCTGCGGGGCGCCATCAGCGTCGATCGCAACGACGCGCAGTACATCCTCGACGCGACCTCCGAGCTGATGCAGGCGATCATGGAGCGCAACGCGCTCGCGCCCGAGCACGTCGTCAGCTGCATCTTCACCGCCACCAACGACCTCAACGCCGAGTTCCCCGCCGTCGCCGCCCGCGCGCTCGGCTTCGACCGCGTGCCGCTGCTCTGCGCCCGCGAGATCCCCGTCCCGCGCGCGCTTCCGCGCGTGATCCGCGTATTGATCCATTACTACGCCGACGAGTCCCACGAGTCCCACCACGTCTACCTCGGCGCCGCCTCCGCGCTGCGCGAGGACCTCCAGTCGGCACAATAGGACTCGAGATGACCCTCGAGTTCACAGAGCGGATCGCCCGCATCCCCGTCTACCCCGCGGCTGGCGGCTATGCCCAGCAGGAGCCGCTCGTGCGCCTCGCGAGCAACGAGTCGCCCTACCCGCCGCTGCCGGAGGTGCGCGAAGCGATCCAGCGTGCGCTCTCCTCGCTCAACCGCTACCCCGACCCGACCAACGCGACCCTCCGCGCCCGGCTCTCCGACCGCTACGGGGTGCCCGCCACGCGAATCGCGATCGGCAACGGCTCCTGCGACGTGCTCCTCGCCGCCGGCGAGGCGCTGCTCGAGCCCGGCGCCGAGCTCGTCCACGCGTGGCCGTCGTTCTCGATCTACCCCCACCTGTCCGCCGCTTCCGGCGCGCGCGCGGTGACCGTCCCGCTCGACGGGGAGGACCGCCACGACCTGCAGGCGATGCTCCGCGAGATCACCGTCGCGACCCGCCTCATGATCGTCTGCAATCCCAACAACCCCACCTCGACCGCGCTGCCGTTGTCGGACATCGCCGCGTTCGTGGCGGAGGTGCCGCCGCACGTGTGCGTGGTGATCGACGAGGCCTACTGCGAGTTCAACCTGCTCGATGACCCCGACGCCTCGGTCGAGCTGCTCGACCGTCACCCGAACCTCGTGCTGCTGCGCACCTTCTCCAAGGTCCACGGTCTCTGCGGGCTGCGCGTCGGCTTCGCGCTGTGCGGCTCGGAGGACCTCCCGCGCGCGGTCGACCAGGTCCGCCAGCCGTTCTTCTGCAACGCGCTCGCGCAGGCCGCCGCGGTCGAGGCGCTCGCCCACCAGGACGCCGTCACCGAACGCGTCACCCGCACGATCGCCGAGCGCCTGTCGGTCGACGAGCGCCTGCGCGCGCTCGGCCTCGACCCGGCGATCTCACAGGCCAACTTCTGCTGGTTCTCGCTGGGCGAGGAGCGCAATGAGGCCGAGGTGATGCGCGGGCTGGAAGAACGCGGTGTGCTCGTGCGCGCCGGCGGGGCGCTCGGCCGCGAGGGGGCGCTGCGCGTCACCTACGGCACGCCCGAGGAAAACGAGCGCTTCCTCGAGGCGCTCGCCGAGGTTCTATAGGCCTCTGGCGAAACTGTGCCGGCTGACCGGCGATACGAGCCTTCCTTCGGATCGCTGCGCGCGACAGTCTCCCAAAGGCGGCATTCAACCTGCTACAACTTCTCTGAGATGGTCACCTCCGCGCCCGCATTCCAGCTTCACCTCAGCGCGTATTCGTGGTCGTCCTATCGCACCTGGCGATTTAGCTAGGCGCTTCGGCCTCACCCGTCCGTGAGCGGGTCTCCCAGGCCGACTTGGGTCCTCATCCGGACCGAGCGCCATCTCCCAGGCGTCCCACGCGCCGCTCACGCTCCCGATCCATAAGCTTCGAGGTGCAGTAGAAAGGATGAATCGATGATGATCGTCATGAAAGAGACCGCGACTCCCGGGGAGATCGAGGCGGTCGTAACCAAGATCGAGCGAGCCGGCGCGCTCGCCGGGAAGACGCTCGCGGGAAGGAAGGCGACCGATGCCTGAGGTGCCCGGCGCCCAGCTGCACTCGGCGGACTACGTCAGCGACCGGCGAATCGAGCGGGTCGTTCCGCTGCTCGCGCCCGATCTGGTGCTGGACGAGCTGCCGCTCAACGGCGAGCAGGCGGACGTCGTAATCCGTGGACGTCGTGAGGTTCACGACGTCCTTCAGCGGACCGACGAGCGGTTGCTGGCCGTCGTCGGGCCGTGCAGCGTGCATGATCCCGATGCGACGCTCGAGTACGCGGCGAAACTCCGGCGGCTGGCGCGCGATCTGAGCGGCGAGCTGCTGATTGCGATGCGCGTCTACTTCGAGAAGCCCCGCACGACGATCGGTTGGAAGGGGCTGATCAACGATCCGCATCTCGACGGCTCGGGCGACGTCAACGCGGGCCTGCATCTGGCGCGGCGCGTGCTGCTCGGTGTGCTCGACACCGGGCTTCCGGTCGGCTGCGAGTTTCTCGACCCGATCACGCCGCAGTACATCGCCGACGCGGTCTCGTGGGGGGCGATCGGGGCGCGCACGACCGAGAGCCAGATCCACCGCCAGCTCGGATCGGGGCTGTCGATGCCGGTCGGCTTCAAGAACCGCACTGACGGCAACGTCCAGGTGGCCGTCGATGCGGTGCGTGCCGCGGCCGAGCCGCACGCCTTCGCGGGCATCGATCGCAAAGGCACGCCGGCGATTCTGTACACACGCGGCAACACCGACTGTCACATCATCCTGCGCGGCGGCAAAGGCCGGCCGAACTACCCGGCGCCGAGCGTCGCGGCGGCACTCGAGCTGCTCGACGCCGCGCATCTGCCACGACGCTTGATGATCGACCTGAGCCACGACAACAGCGGCAAGGACCCCGAGCGCCAGCCGGCTGTGGCAGCCGACGTGGGCATGCAGGTCACGAACGGCAACCGTGACATCGCCGGCGTGATGCTGGAGTCATTCCTGCTCGCCGGCCGTCAGGATCTGAAATCCGATGCCCACCCATCCGAGCTGCGCTACGGCCAGTCGATCACCGACGGCTGCATAGGCTGGGAGACGACCGTCGAGGTGCTGGAGGGGCTGGCAGAGTCCGTGCGCGATCGCAGTGTCTCCGGCGTGCAGACGGGGCAGCGCTAAACGGATGCGGGTCGCGGTCCTCGGTGTCGGGCTGATCGGCGGCTCGATCGGCCTCGCCGCGCGCGAGCGCGTGGGCGCGGAGGTAGTTGGGTATGACCCCGACGCGCGCGTGCGCGCACGCGCGCTGGAGCTGGGCGCGATCGACACCCAGGCGGCGGACATTCCCGGCGCGGTCGATGGCGCCGAGGTCGTGTTCATCGCCGCGCCCGTCGGCGCGCTCGAGGAGATCGTCCCAGCGGCCCTCGCCGCCGCCGGCCCCGACACGGTCGTCACCGATGTCGGCTCGACCAAGCACACCGTCGCCGTGGCCGGCCGCTCCGACGAGCGCTTCATCGGCGGGCACCCCCTCGCCGGGGCCGAGACCGCGGGCGTCGGGCACGCCCGCGGCGATCTCTTCGAGGGCGCCGTCTGGTACCTGACCCCCGCGCGCGGGAGCACCGCCGGCGTGCTCTACGAGCGGCTGCACCGCCTGCTCACGAGCTTCGGCGCGCAGCCCACCGCGATCGACGCCGACACGCACGACCGTCTGATGGCCTCCGTCTCGCACCTCCCGCACGTGCTCGCCAACCTGCTCGTCGCGCAGGCCGCGAGCGTGCTCGGGGGAGAGGACGAGCAGCGCCTACCGGCGGTCGGCCCTTCCTTCCGCGACGCCACGCGCGTCGCCGGCTCTAACACCTCGATCTGGACCGATATATACCTCTCGAACAGCGATGCCCTGATCGCCGGGATCGACGGCCTGACCGCGCGGCTGGGCGATGTCCGCGCCGCCCTCCAGGCGGGCGACGCGGCGGCGGTGTCCGCTTGGAACGAGCGCGCGCGCGCGGACCGCGAGGCGCTGCTCGGCGCGGGGCTCGTCGGCGGCGCCGGTGGCGAGGAGCTCGTCGAGCTGCGCGCCTCCGTGCCCAACCGCCCGGGGGTGATCGCCGAGCTGGCGCTGGCGCTCGGCGGCGGCGGCGTGAACATCGTCGACATGGCGCTCTCGCCCTCCGAGGACAACCGCCAGGGTGTGATCGCGCTGTGGGTGCGTGGTGGGTCTCCCGCCGCCCGCGCGCAGGAACTGATCGCGGGGCTCGGCTTCCCCGTCGCGCGGGGATGAGCCCGCGCGGCACGGTCATACTGTCGCCCAATGAACCTACGCTTTGAGCCATCGGGCGGCCTGCAGGGAAGGCTGACAGCCCCCGCCGACAAGTCGATCTCCCACCGCGCCGCCCTGCTCGGGGCGATGGCCTCGGAGCCCGTGCGGATCGAGAACTACCTGCACGCCGCGGACACAACCTCGACGCTCGAGGCCGTGCGTGCGCTCGGCGCGCTCGTGGAGGTGCGCGAAAGCGAGGTCGTGGTCCGTGGCACCGGCCTGCGCGAGGCGCGGGAGCCCGACGGGCCGATCGACGTCGGCAACGCCGGCACGCTGCTGCGCCTGCTGCCCGGTTGGCTGGCCGCTCAGGAGGGGCGCTCTTTCACGCTCGACGGCGACGAGTCGATCCGCCGTCGTCCGGTCGATCGCGTGGCCGAGCCGCTGCGGCTGATGGGCGCCGAGCTGACGGCGACACAGGGACGCTTCCCTCCCTTCCTCCTCCGCGGCGCGCGGCTGCGCTGCATCTCCCACGAGCTCCCGGTCGCGAGCGCCCAGGTCAAGTCGTGCGTGCTGCTGGCGGCGCTCGCCGCCGACGGTGCCACGACGATCGGCGAGCCGGAGCGCAGCCGCGACCACACCGAGCGGATGCTCCTGCGCGCCGGGGTCAACATCCACCGCAACGGCCGCCACGTGACCGTCGTCAACGCCGACGAGCTCGTGCTCGAGCGCGTGCGCGTGCCCGGCGATCTCAGCTCGGCGGCCTTCATGGTCGCCGCCGGCGTGCTCGTCGGCGGCTCGCGCCTATTGATCGGGAACGTCGGCGTCAACTGGACGCGCACCGGCTTCCTGCGGATCCTCCGCCGGATGCAGGGGATCGTGCTCGGCGACCTCGAGGACGAGTCGGGCGAGCTGTCCCCCGATGAGCCCGTCAGCGACCTCGACGTCGCCCACGGCGCGCTCGAGGGCACGGTTGTGGAGGCGGAGGAGGTGCCGCTCGCGATCGACGAGCTGCCGCTCGTCGCGCTGCTCGGCTGCTTCGCCGAGGGGGAGACGATCGTGCACGGCGCGCAGGAGCTGCGCGTGAAGGAGTCCGACCGGATCGCCGGCGTGGTCGAGGGCCTGCGCGGCCTCGGCGCCGAGATCGAGGCGACCGAGGACGGCTTCGCGGTGCGCGGCGGCGGCCCGAGCGGCCTGCGCGGTGGCGCGATCGACGCTCGCGGCGACCACCGCCTGGCGATGCTCGGCGCGGTTGCCGGGCTCGCCTCGCGCGAGGGCGTCGAAGTGATCGGGATCGAGGCCGCCGCGGTCTCCTACCCGGGGTTCGTCGCGGACCTCGCGTCGCTGTGCTCGTAGCGATCGACGGTCCCGCGGGGGCCGGCAAGTCGACCGTCGCCCGCGCGCTCGCGCAGCGGCTGGGGTACACCTACCTGGACAGCGGCGCGATGTATCGCTGCGTTGCCCTGCTGGCGCTTGCCTCCCCCGAGCAGGCGCCGGCCGCGCTCGCGCAGAAGGCGCACATCGATCTGGGCGCCCGCGTGATCCTCGATGGGCGCGATGTGACCGATGCGATCCGTGCGCCCGAGGTCTCCGAGACCGCTTCTCGCGTGGCCGCCGACCCGGACGTGCGCGACGTGCTCGTGGCAAAGCAGCGCGAGTTGCTCGCTCACGGCGATTGGGTCGCGGAGGGGAGGGACATCGGCACCGTGGTGGCACCAGACGCGGAGCTGAAGATCTTTCTGACGGCGAGTCCTGAGGAGCGCGCGAGCCGGCGAGCCGCCGAGCTCGGCGCCGACCCGCAGGCGGTGCTGGCCGAGCAGACGCTGCGCGACGAGCGTGACTCCACGCGCGAGCACAGCCCACTCGAGGCCGCGCCGGATGCGGTTGTGCTGGACACGACAGGTCTCACGCTGGAGCAGGTGGTCGAGCGCATCGCGGTCATACTGGCCGGATGCTGAAGGTCGCCGTCGTCGGCTATCCGAACGTGGGGAAGTCCTCGCTGATCAACCGCCTCACTGGCACGCGCGAGGCGGTCGTGCACGAGCGTCCCGGGATTACGCGCGACCGCAAGGAGCTGGAGTGCGAGTGGAATGGGCGGCGTTTCATCCTGATCGACACGGGAGGGGTGGACTTTCAGGACGAAGATCCACTCGCCGGGTCAATCCGTGACCAGGCGCGCGCGGGGCTGGCGGACGCGCAGGTGGCGGTGCTCGTTGTCGATTCCCGCGCCGGGGTCAGACCTGGCGACGAGGAGATGGCGGATCTGCTGCGCCGCTCCTCGCTGCCGCTGATCGTGGCGGCGAACAAGTGCGACGGCGTCGGCGAGATCCCCTTGGCCGCGGAGTTCCACCGCCTCGGCCTCGGCGCGCCGATCCCCGTTTCCGCGGCCCAGGGCCTCGGCACCGGCGACCTGCTCGACCGGATCGTCGAGCTCTTGCCCGCGGGCGAGGAGGAGCCGGACGGAGATCGGGTGCGCCTGGCGATCATTGGCCGCCCGAATGTGGGGAAGTCCTCGCTCGTCAACCGCTTCCTCGGCGAGGAGCGCGTGATCGTCTCCGACGTCGCCGGCACCACGCGCGACGCGATCGACATGCCGCTACTGGTTGGCGAGCGCAGGCTGATCCTCGTCGACACCGCCGGGATGCGCCGCCAGTCGAAGGTCGCCGATTCGGTCGAGTACTACACGGCGCTGCGCTCCCAGCGCGCGGCCGAACGCGCCGACGTGGCGCTAGTCGTGTGCGACGCGCGCGAAGGCGTCACCGCCCAGGATCTGCGGATCGCGGAGCTGGCGATGAAGGCCGGCTGCGCCACCGCGATCGTGCTGAACAAGTGGGATGTTCGCGAAGGCTCCGAGGACGACCTCGACCACGAGCGCGGGCGTGTGGCCGAAAAGCTGCGGCTGCGCCCGCGCGTCCTGACCGCGAGCGCGCTCACCGGCCGTCACGTCGCGCGCCTCTTGACCGAGGCGCTCGCGCTCGGCGATCGCATGTCGAGCCGGATCCCCACCGCCGAGCTCAACCGCTTCCTCGCCGAGACCGTCCAGGCGCGCCAGCCCCCCGTGGGGACCCGCCGCGGCTCGAGCCAGCACCGGCTGAAGCTGATCTACATGGCCCAGATCGGCGAGCACCCGCCGCGCTTTGCGATCCAGATCAACTCGCGCGAGCGGGTCACGCGCGACTACGCGTACTTCGTGGAGAACCGCCTGCGCGCCCGCTACGGGATGGACGGGGTGCCGCTCGTGATCGACTTCGTCGAGCGTGGACAGCGTGGCCGCGAGGCGCCGGCGGGCGGCGGGAGAGCGGTGGGGGCGGAGCGGGGGCGGTGACGGCGGGGCGGTGACGCGCGGGGCGGTGGGGCGCGGGGCGGTGACGCGCGGGGCGGTGACGCGCGGGGCGATGGGGCGCAGGGCGATGGGGCACGGGGCGATGGGGCGGGTGATGTGCGCGGCCGGCGGGGCCGATAATGGTTTCTAAAGCTGTCAGGAAGCATGTTCTTCTTTTTCAAACGCGTATAACTATGGTTTCACGCACTTCGTTTTGAATACAAAGCTTCGGCCGGTCTTTATCTTTCCCACCCTCCTCCCGTCTCCTAACTCACCTATTCTCTATCGACTTTTATCTCGCCTGCGACCCCTGGAGCGATTCCCGAACCCATGAGCCAGCTTCCTGACAACGAGTACCTGTTCACCTCCGAGTCGGTCACCGAGGGCCATCCGGACAAGATCGCCGACCAGATCTCCGACGGCGTGCTCGACGCCGTGCTCACGGACGACCCCTACGGTCGCGTCGCCTGCGAGACGCTCGTCAACACCGGCCTGATCGTGGTCTCCGGCGAGATCTCGACGGACACCTACGTGGACATCCAGGAAATCGCGCGCGAGACGGTCCGCCGGATCGGCTACGACGACGCCTCCTACGGCTTCGACTGCGACACCTGCGCGGTGATCAACGCGATCGACAAACAGTCCCCCGATATCGCCCAGGGCGTCGATGTGGCCTACGAGACGCGCCACGACCCGGCCGACGAGGACGTACTCGACCTCGCGGGGGCGGGCGACCAGGGGATGATGTTCGGCTACGCCTCCAACGAGACCGACGAGTTGATGCCGCTGCCGATCGCGCTCGCACACAAGCTCGCCCGGCGCCTGTCGGAGGTGCGCAAGGGCGAGGTGCTGCCGTATCTGCGCCCGGACGGCAAGACGCAGGTCACGGTCCGCTACCAGGACGGCAAGCCGGTCGAGATCGAAAAGATCCTGATCTCCACCCAGCACGCCGACGGGATCGACACAGAGGCGCTGATCAAGCCCGACCTGCTCGAGCACGTGCTGCGACCCGTGCTGCCGAGCGGGCTGTACGACGAGAGCAAGTTGGTGAAGAACTTCCTCGTCAACCCGACCGGACGGTTCGTGATCGGCGGTCCGATGGGCGACTGCGGCTTGACCGGGCGGAAGATCATCGTCGACACCTACGGCGGCATGGCGCGTCACGGCGGCGGCGCGTTCTCGGGCAAGGACCCCTCGAAGGTGGATCGCTCGGCGGCCTACGCGGCGCGCTGGGTCGCCAAGAACATCGTCGCCGCCGGCCTCGCCGAGCGCGCGGAGGTGCAGGTCGCCTACGCGATCGGCGTCGCGCACCCCGTATCGGTGATGGTCGAGACGTTCGGCACCGAGCAGATCGGCCGCGGCGAGATCGCGCGACTGGTCGACGAGCACTTCGACTTGCGCCCCGGCGCCTTCCGCGAGGAGCTCAAACTGCACCGTCCGATCTACCAGAAGACCGCCGCCTACGGGCACTTCGGCCGCGACGACCACGACTTCACGTGGGAGCGCACCGACAAGGCCGCGGCGCTGCGCTCGGCCGCCGGACTCTGACTTAGTGTGAAGGGCGATGTCCGCCATCGCCCAGGTCGAGGATCAAATAGCTGAAGCTGGTGCGGCTTCGGTCATCGCCCAGGTCGAGCCGATGACGACGGCACGTGCCTTGCGTGGGCCATTTGACTACCGGCTGCCGGTGTCTCTCAGAGGCGATGTCGGCGTCGGATCGATGCTTGTGGTGCCCTTCGGGCGCCGGCAAGTGCTCGGCGTGGTTGTTGGCCTGGCTGAGCGCAGCGAGATCGCCGAGGAGAAGCTGCTCGCGCCTCTGCGCGCGCTCGAGCTTGGCGTGCCCCGCGACCTGATGGCACTGGCCGAGTGGATCGCCGCGGAGTACTGCTCGACGATCTCGCGCGCGCTCTCGCTCGTGCTGCCGCCCGGCGCCGCGCGTCGCCTGAGCGGGCGCAAACGCCGCGCGGTCACCCGCCGCGTGCATCTGCCCGTCGGCGCGCGCAGCCCCGAGCCGCCGAGGTTGACCGCCGAGCAGTCCGCGGTGCTCGAGTCGTTGACGGCCGCGCTCACCGCGCGCGCGGGGCCCGCGGCCCAGCCGGCCTGCTCGCGGCAGCTGCTGCACGGCGTCACCGGGTCCGGCAAGACCGAGATCTACCTGCGAGCCGCCGCGATCACACTGGAGCAGGGTCGGGGCGCGATCGTGCTGGTGCCGGAGATCGCGCTCACGCCCCAGATCGTCGGGCGCTTCGTCGAACGCTTCGGGGACACCGTCGCGGTGTTGCACTCGCAGCTGCGCCCGGCCGAGCGCTACGAGGAGTGGCGGCGCCTGCGCGCAGGGGAGGCGCGGGTCTGCGTCGGCCCCCGCTCGGCCGTGTTCGCGCCGATCGAGGGTCTCGGCCTGATCGTCGTCGATGAGGAGCACGACGCCTCCTACAAGCACGAGGGCGACCCCCGCTACGATGCCCGCGACGTCGCCGCCGAGCGCGCCAAGCGCTGCGGGGCGCTGCTGTTGCTGGGCAGCGCCACGCCCCGGCCGGAGAGCGCCTTGGCGGTGCCCCGGCCGCTGCGCCTGCCCGGCCGCGTCGACGGGCGACCGCTGCCAGAGGTCCAGGTTCTCGACATGCGCGGCGAGGCTCAGGGGCTGCATCCGCTCACCGCCCGGGCGCTCGCCGAGGTGCGCGGCGAGGGGGGGAAGGCGATGGTGCTGCTCAACCGCCGCGGCTGGTCTAACTTCCTCTCGTGTCGCTCCTGCGGGCGGGTATGGAGCTGTCCGGACTGCGACGTCGCGCTCGTGCTCCACCGCGCCGAGGGCAACGTGGCCTGTCACCACTGCGGCCATCGTGAGTCCGCGCCGGCGCGCTGTGGCGACTGCGGCTCGACCGCCGTGGCGCGCCACGGCGCGGGCACCGAGCGCGTGCAGCACGAGCTCGCGGCCACGCTCGACGACGGCAGCTTCCCGGTCTTTCGCCTCGACGCCGACATCGCCGGCGCCGGCGCTGAGAAGGACGGGGTAGGGGATGTGTTGCGCAGTTTCGAGGCGGCCTCCTCGGGGGTGCTGATCGGCACCCAGATGGTGGCCAAGGGCCACGACTTCCGCGATGTGACGCTCGGGGTGGTGCTCGATGCAGACGCCACCCTGCGCTTCCCCGACTTCCGCGCGGAGGAGCGCACGTTCGCGCTGATCGCGCAACTCGCCGGGCGGGTCGGGCGCGGCGGGGAGGGCCGCGTGCTGGTGCAGAGCATCGCCCCCGAAGCCCGCGCGATCGAGCACGCCGCGCGCCACGACTCAGACGGCTTCCTCGCGGGCGAGCTCGAGCGCCGCGAGGCGCTCCGCTACCCGCCCTTCTCGCACCTGATCAGGATCGTCTGCTCGGCGGTCGATGCGGCTCCGGCGCGCACGGCGGCGGACGCGCTGCGCGAGCGACTGCGGATCGTGCCCCCCGGCCCCGATGCGAGCGTGCTCGGTCCCGCCGATCTGTTTCGCCTGCGCGGACGCGAGCGCCAGGTCCTCGTCGTGAAGGCCTCCGAGCGCCGGCCCGCCGTGCACGCGGTGGGCGAGGCGGTGCGGCGGGTGGCGGCTGCGCGTGAGCACGCGGGCGTGAGCTTCAGCGTGGACGTCGACCCGCAATAAACTCAGAGACGCGATGGCCGAGACAGACGAGCTGATTGAGGAACTGCCAGAGAGCTCGCCGACGGCGCCTCGGGCGCACGTTGCGGGCGATCGGGCGAACTCTCGGGCAGTTTCTAAGACCGACGAGCCGGCGGAGCTCGACCCCGGACTCGAGGCGGAACTCGAGCAGGACGCCGAGGAGCCACCAAAAGAGCTCGATCCGGAGACCCGCGCGCGCCGCGACGCGGCGCTGCGCCACGTGCGCAAGCTCGGCGATCCGGTGCTGCGCGCGAGCGCGCTCGGAGTCGATCGCTTCGACGAGGCGCTCCGCACCGAGATCGAGCGCATGGGCGAGCTGATGGGGGAGGCGCTCGGAATCGGCCTGGCCGCCACCCAGATCGGCGTGCTGCACCGCGTGCTCGTCTACCGCGCCGACCCCGACGATCCGCTGACCGTGCTCGTCAACCCCGTCCTCGAGTGGTCAAGCGTCGAGACAGAGACCGCGAGCGAGGGCTGCCTGAGCATCCCCTTCGTCCACGTCGACGTCGAGCGTCCCGCCGAAGTGCGGGTGCGCGCGCGCGATGGGTTCGGTGCCGAGCTGGAGGTGCAGGGCAGCGGGCTGACCGCGCGCGTGATCCAGCACGAGATGGACCATCTCGACGGCATCCTCATGATCGACCGGATCCCACGGGAGGAGCGCAAGGAGGCGATGCGCGCGATGCGCGAGGCGCAGCGCGAGGCGAGCGAGCCCGGCGGCGGCGCTCGCGCTGCCGGGCAAGACGGCGAGCACGATCGGGCCAGGGACGCGGACGCCGGCCAGGCCGGCCCGGGTGGCGGCGGGGCTGTCGCGGACGCCGGCGAGGCCGTCCCGGACGCGAGTCCCGCCTAGCGGCGGCTCGCGGCGGGTCCCGATCTTGCGCACGGTCTTCCTCGGCACATCCGAGTTCGCCGCGGCCGTGCTCGAGCGGCTGGCCGCGAGCGATCACCGTCCCGCGCTGGTCCTCAGCCGCCCCGACCGGCCCCGCGGTCGCGGCCGGCGGATGGCCGCGCCACCCGTCGCCGAACACGCCCATGCGCTGGGGATCGCGCTCGAGCAGCCCGAGCGCGTGAACGAGCCCCCGGTCGTCGAGCGGATCGCCCAGGCGCGCCCGGACGTGGTCGTGGTGTGCGCCTTCGGGGCGCTGATCAAGGAGCCGCTGCTCTCCGCGTACGAGCTTTTGAACGTGCACCCCTCGCTGCTGCCACGCTGGCGGGGGGCCGCGCCGATCGAGCGCGCGATCATCGCGGGCGACGAGCGCACCGGCGTGTCGATCATGCGCCTCACCGCCGGGCTCGACAGCGGGCCGGTGTGCCTCACCGCTGCCGAGCCGATCGCGCCCGAGGACACCTACGGATCGCTCGCCCCGCGCCTTGCACAGATCGGCGGCGAGCTGCTCGTGCGCGCGCTCGATCCGATCGCGGCGGGCGCTCCACCCGCCTTTGTCGAGCAGGACGATGCGGGCGTGACCTACGCCGAGAAGATCGCACCCGCGGACCGCCTGCTCGATCCGGCTCGCCCGGCGGCGGAGCTGGAGTGCGTGGTGCGCGCGCTGCACCCGCAGATCGGCGCGCGCGTCCCGCTCGCGGACGGTGAGCTTCTGGGGGTGCGCCGCGCGCGTGTGGCGGAGGATGAGGTTCCCGACGGAGAGGAGGCTGGGATCCGGGGGATCCAGGAGATCCAGCCTGGAGCGCTGGCCGCGGTTGGCAGCCCGCCCACCCGGCTGCTGTACGGCGCCTGCGATCGTCCGCTCGAGTTGCTCGAGGTGCAGCCGCCGGGGGGCCGGGCGATGGATGCGGACGCCTACCTGCGCGGCCACGGCCAGACGCTGCCCCGGCGATGAGCGCTCCCGCGACCACGGCGCGCGTGGCCCCCGCGCGCCGCTGCGCTTACACGGTGCTGCGGCGCGTGTTCGAGGACGGCGCCTATGCCGACCGCGCGCTGCGCGGGGAGGCGAAGGAGCTCGACGCGCGCGACCGGGCGCTCGCGATGCGCCTCGCCTATGGGGCGGTGCAACGCAAGGGGACGCTCGACTTCCTGATCGAGCGTCTCGCCGAGCGCCCCGCGGCACGGCTGGACGCGCGGCTGCTGGCGGCGCTGCGGCTGGGTCTGTATGAGCTGCTGTACCTCGGCGGCGCGCCCGACCACGCGGTCGTGGCAGATGGGGTGGAGCTGGCCAAGGGCGGCGCGCGCGGCGGGCACGGGCTGGTCAACGCGGTGCTACGACGTGGCGCACGCGAGGGCCGCGCGCTGCTGGCGGATCTCGGCGACGAGACTCCGGAGCGGGCCGCGGTCAAGCACTCCCACCCCGAGTGGATCGCGCGCCTGTGGTGGGATCAGCTGGGGGCGAGCGACGCTCGCGCCCTGATGGCCTACGACAACGAGCCGGGCGAGGTCGCGCTGCGCGCGAACACGCTGCTCACCGACGCCGCGACGCTGGCAGGCGAATTGCCGGTCCCGACGCACACCGACCCCGACCTCCCGGAGGCGCTCGTGCTGGAGGGCCCGTTCGACGCGCACGACTCGCCCGCATGGGGCGCGGGGGCGTTCCTAGCGCAGTCGCGCGCGGCGATGGGAGTGGCGAGGGTGCTCGGCCCGCGCCCAGGCGAGCTCGTGCTCGACCTATGCGCCGCGCCCGGCGGCAAGAGCACGCACCTGGCGGCGCTGATGGATGGCGAGGGGGAGGTGGTGGCGGTCGAGCGCAACGCGCGCCGGGCGGGCATGCTCGCGCGCACCGCGCAGCGGTTGCACGCAACGAACGTTCGCGTCGAGGTCGCCGATGCCGCCGAGGAGCGCCCGGAGGGAGCGGTGTTCGACCGGGTGCTCGTCGACCCGCCCTGCTCCGGCCTCGGGACTCTGCAGGCGCGCGCCGACCTGCGCTGGCGGGTGACACCCGAGGACGTTCGCGCGATGGTGCTCACCCAGGCATCGATCCTCGCGGCCGGTGCCGGTGCTGTCCGTCCGGGTGGCGTGCTGGTCTACTCTACGTGCACGATCTCCCCGACCGAGAACGAGCTCCAAATCGCCGCTTTCTTGCATGCCAACCGCGACTTCGGCCGCGATGAGCTGATGACGACACTGCCGCACCGCGACCACACAGCCGGCTTCTTCATCGCCCGGCTGCGCCGGAGCTGAGGCGTGATGGCGAGCGAGCCGGGTTCCTCCCACAGCGCGCCGGTCGACCTTGGGCCCAAGTGCCCGAACTGCGGCGAGCCGTGGCTGCGCGCGACGAACCTCCCCGGACGCTACCGCTGCGTCTACTGCCTACACCGCTTCGAGCTCACGTCGGTGTGCCCCAACTGCGGCGAGCATTCGACGATCGTCCGAATGGCCGACACCGCGCTCGTGAAGTGCAACAACTGCGGCGACTCGATGCTCCAACCGATATGAACACGTATGCCTACGCTGGATCTGCGTCCTCACCGATCGTCCGGGATCGGCCAGCACGCGTGCTAGCGCACGCCACGCTCCCTGCGTCCTTGCCCAGCTTGCCCTACGTGTCCATATGAGAGAGACTGCATTGGAGCTGCTGCGGGACGTGCGCGTGGCGCCGTCGATCCTCTCCGCCGACTTCGCGCGGCTGCGCGAGCAGGTCGGGGAGGTGCTCGATGCGGGAGCACGGGTGATCCACGTCGATGTGATGGACGGGCACTTCGTGCCGCCGATCACCGTCGGCCCGCTCGTCGTCGCGGCGCTCCGCGAGCAGTGCGGCGAGGCCGGCGCGATGCTCGACGTGCACCTGATGATCGAGCGCCCCGAGCGGCACATCGCCGATTTTGTGCAGGCCGGCGCGGACTCGATCACGTTCCACGCCGAGGCCACTCCGCACATCGCCTACACCGCCGATCTGATCCGCCAGGGCGGCGCCGGTGTCGGCTTGGCGATCAACCCGGCGACGCCCGTAGGCGCGCTTGCCGAGGTCGTCGAACTGCTCGACCTGGCGCTCTGCATGACCGTCAACCCCGGGTGGGGTGGGCAGCCGTTCATCGCGCACTCGCCGGCGAAGATCGAGCGTGTCCGCGCGATCGTCGGCGCCGGTGTGGCCGTCGAGGTCGACGGGGGCGTCGATCCAGAGACAGCACCCCGCTGCCGGGAGGCGGGCGCGAGCGTGTTCGTGGCCGGCTCGGCGATCTTCGGCTCACCCGACCCCGGGGCGGCCTACCTCGCGATCGCGGCAGCTGCCGGCGCTGTCTGAGAGCTGCGCGCTACCTTGCGATCGCGGCAGCTGCCGGCGCCGACTGGGACTGGGACCCACGCCCGCCGCGCTTGTAGACGCCGCTGAGCATCAGCGCGAGCAGGCTCGTCGCACCGAGGTAGCCGATCTCCGTCCGCAGCAGTTCTTCGCCGATAACCGGTGAGAACATCCACGCGACGAACACGACGGCTGCCACCGCCCAGCAGATCGCTGCCCTACGTGCTTGATCGCGGGCGAGCACCGCCTGGTTGAGCGCTCCCGAAGTGAGGTGCATCCCCATCCCCAGCCCGATCAGGGCGAGGCCGAAGCGGTTGTAGTCGTAGTTCTGCCCGAACAGGTGGCTCATCACGAACGGGCCGATGATCAGCAGGCCGAGCGCGACCGCCGCGGCGAATGCGGCGATCGCCTGGATCGTGATGCGAATCGCGTCGGCGAAGGCGTCGTGGCCTGCGGTCGCCTCGAGCCCGGTGAGGTGGGGCAGCAGCGATGTCTGGATCGCCTGGAACAGCTGCAACGGGGCGCGCGCGATCAGCAGCACGTTGAACACGATCCCCGCGAGCGCGCGGTTGGTCGAGGTGGCGTCCACTGTCAGCACGGCGGCGTTTAGGATCGTCTGCTCGGAGAGCATGATCCCGGAGACGGCCAGCGCGAAGCCGGTGCCGCGGCGCAGCGACAGGCCCTCGCTGTGGGCGGCGCTCTCCTGCACGCCCTTTGATTGGAACCCACCCACCCCTGCCAGCGCCGCGTCGGTCTCGTCGACGGTGAGCACCTCGGTTGTGAGCGCCGCGTCGCGATCCCCGATGGCTCCGGCGGTGGAGATCGCCGCGGTGGCGGAGTTGGGGTTGGCGCGATCGTGCCGTTCGCCACCGCGGCGAGCGAAGGCCGCCGGTACCACAACCAGCGAGACGAACGGCGCCGCGGCGATCCCGAGCGCGACCGCCGTCTGGCCGCTGGTGACGCCCAGCGCCGCGGCGAGCGCGAAGCAGATCCGCGAGACCGACTCCATCAGGACCAGGCCGCCGTAGAGGGCGAAGAACTTGTTTCCCGCGAGCCAGCCGCGGGCGAAGTAGCTGGCCGCGTAGGCGAGCGTGCCGACGACGAGCACGTCGTACAGCGCGCTGTAGCCGTCGAAGACGTTGTTCACGAGTGGGTCGCGCAAGGCGAGCGCGACAGCGAGGAAGATCAGCGCGAAGCTCGCCTGGATCGCGATCGGCACGCGCAGCGAGTGCTCGGCCCGACCGCGTGCACGGCGGTCGGCGATCGTGCGCGAGAGCAGCTGTTCGATCGGCCGGTAGATCACCGAGATCACGACGAACATCACCGACCACAGCACGTCGAGGCGCTGGGCCGATTCTTCCCCGAGCACGTGGCTGGCGATCGAGAAGTAGGCGAACGTCAGCAGGCCCGTCGAGGCGATCCCGATTGAGAGGATCCTCGCGCCACTCCCATAGGAGCGCGTTGGGCGCCCACCGATCGGATCGGGCGCGGCCGGCGCGTCTGCCTCGGTCTTGCTCACGACCTGCCCGGCGTCGTCTTAGTATTTGTCCGAAAACCCCTCAGCTTGCTTTCCAGCGACCGCTGAGGAGAGATCTCGGGATTTTCGGACCGTTTCTTAGAGCCGGACAAGCAGCATCGTCCAGGGGAACGGCGAGCGGACCTCGGTGACGACGCCGTAGCGCGAGAGCAGGCCGACGAACGCGCGCCGCGACCAATGGTTCAGGTGCCCGGGCGTGTTTCCGAGGTCCGACCAGTAGGCGCCGCGCGCCATGTTCAGGCCCCGCCAGAGCGGCTCGCGGGGAACCGAGACGAGCAGGTGGCGCTCGGCGCAGCGCGCCATCTCGGCGAGCGTGTGCGCGGGGTCGGGGACGTGCTCGAGCACCTCGATCGCGCTTGCCAGGTCGAACTCGTTCGCCGCGAACGGCAGGTTCTCGGCGTGCATCACCCGGTACTCGAGGTTCGGCGCCGTCCGCTCGGCCCAGCCGGCCTGGATCGACTCCTCCTGCAGGTCGATCCCGACCACGCGCCGTCCCCCGCCCAGCCGCATCGCCCACTTGTGCACGAGCACCCCCTCGCCACAGCCGACGTCGAGCAGCGAGTCGGGGTCGGCCTGCGCGAAGAGCTCGTCGAGCGTGCGCTCGAAGGCGCTCATCAGGCGCCTCACGACCGGGTTGGAGGAGCCGTACTTGTCGTACGTGTTCCCGGTAACGATCCCTTCCTCGGAGACGGTCACGGCGCCGCTCACAGCCGCACCGCCTCGCGTTCCCGGGGCTGACCGGGTTCGTAGTGAGACGGTGGAACGTCGAGCTGCAGCTCGATCCGCCGCACCCGCTCGAAGGTCTTCTGCGTCATCACCCGCTGCGCGGCGAGCAGGTCGCCGATCACGCCCAGCGCCCACAGCACGACGGCCGCGATGAACAGCACCGCGCCGAGGATCAGCGACTGTACGTGGCCCTTGCCGCTGCCGTCGGCGTAGGCGACGGCGAAGCGGATCCAGACCGCGAGCGCGACCACGCCCATCAGTGCAGACAGGCTCCAGAACACGCGCAGCGGCTCGTACTGGGCGTAGATCCGGAAGATCGACACGGCGTTGCGGCGTACGTAGGCGCCCATCGAGGGGAACAGGCGCGACTCGCGCGTCTTCGGGTTGGTGCGTACCGGGACGTGGTCGATCGCAACCAGCTGCTTGCCGGCCTGGATGATCGTCTCGAGCGTGTAGGTGAACTTCGAGACGACGAGCATCTGGATTGCCGCCTCGCGGTTGTACGCGCGAAAGCCCGAGGTCGTGTCGGGGACGTTCGTCGAGGAGGCCTGGCGCACGACCCACGAGCCGAGCCGCTGGAGCGTCTTCTTCAGCGGCGAGAAGTGCTCGATGCCGGTCACCTCGCGGTCGCCGACGACCATGTCCGCGCGCCCGGCGAGGATCGGCGCCACCAGCCGCGAGATGTCAGGCCCGTAGTACTGGTTGTCGGCGTCGGTGTTCACGATCACGTCGGCGCCCAGCTTCAAACAGGCATCGAGGCCCGCCTGGAAGCCCGCGGCGAGGCCCTTGTTGTTCGTCAGGCGCACGATGTGATCGACGCCGTGCGCGCGCGCGACAGCGATCGTCTCGTCGGTCGAGCCGTCGTCGATAATCAGCCGCTCGACCATCGCGAAGCCCGCGACCTCGCTCGGCAGCTCCGCGAGCGTCCGCGGTAGCTGCTCGGCCTCGTTGTAGCAGGGGATTTGGATGATGAGCTTCATGTGAAAGGGGTCTGGAGTCTAAGAGGGGGTGGTTAGGAGGGGGACCTGTCCCCCTCCTGCTCTAGCAGGGGATTTGGATGATGAGCTTCACGAGAAAGGGGCCTGAGGCCCAGGAGGGGTGGTCAGGAGGGGGACCTGTCCCCCTCCTGCTCCAAGGATAGGCTCTGCGGCTCATGGCCAGCGCCACGCTCAGCAAGCCGCGGCAGGACTCGACCCCGCTGCGGCGGCTGCGCGCGGTGGACGCCTCGACCTGGGCGAAGCTCGCGTTCGCGCTGCTCTGCGCGGTCGCGCTGTTCGGGTACTTCGCCTTCCCGACCTATCCCACCTACGACTCCTTCTACGCGCTGCTCTGGGGTCGCGACCTGCTGCACCTGCACCTGCCCGACTTCCACGTCTACCGCGGCCCGACCGAGCATCCGCTCGCAATTGCCTTCGGCATGTTCTGCTCGCTGTTCGGCCAGGGGGGCGCGCGGCTGATGGTGCTCGGCTCGATCGCCTCGTTCGTTGCGCTCGTCGCGGGCGTATACAGGCTTGCGCGCCTCTGCTTCGGCCCGGTCGTCGGGATGTTCGCGGCGCTGCTGATGCTGAGCCGCTTCTACGACGAGAACCTCGCCGCGCAGGGCTATCTCGACCTATCCTTCGTCGCGCTGATCGTCTGGGCGGTGGCGCTCGAGGTCGAAAAGCCACGGCGCGGAACGGTCGTGTTCGTCCTCCTCGCCGCCGCCGGGCTGTTGCGCCCCGACGCGTGGGTGCTGAGCGGCGTCTACTGGCTGTGGTGCGCTTGGCCGCGAGCGCGCGCAGCGGGCGAGACCCCGGCGATCGACAACCGCCGGCGGCTGTTCTACCTCGGCCTCGCCCTGATCGCGCCGGTCGTGTGGGCCGGGGTGGACACAGCGGTGACGGGCAACCCGCTGCATTCGCTGCAGTCGACCGCCGGCCTGGCCGAAGAACTTGGACGCTCGCAGGGGCTGTCGGGCGTGGTCGCGTCGGTGTGGACATTCGGGGTGCGGATCGACAAGCTGCCGGTGATGCTCGGCATCCTCGTGGGCGTCCCGCTGGCGGTGTGGCTGGCGCCGCGGCGCGTGTTCACGCCGCTGGTGGCGCTCGTCGTGCTCGTGGGGGTGTTCGTCGCCGAGGGCGCCGTCGGCGCGTCGGTGATCGACCGCTACCTGATGGGCGCGGCGTCGGTGGGGGTGATCTTCTGCGCGGTGGCGATCGGCGGCTGGTCGATGCTCGAGCGCGGATCGAAGCTGCGCCGCGCGTGGATGGTCGCGGCCGCGGCGCTGGTGCTCTATGGAGCGTATGCGGCCGCCACCACGCTGAGCCTCTCCAGCCTGCGTACCACGCTGGCCTATCACGAGGACTTCCATGTGGGGCTAGCCCACGCGCTCGCCAACCCGGCGGTGGAGGCCGAGCTGAAGCGCTGTCCGCTGCTCTCGCTGCCCGACAACAAGCTGATTCCCGATGCCCGCTGGATCCTCGACAGCAACGGACAGCATGACATCGTCGCCCGCAGCGAGGCGCGCGCCGACGCCGAGCGGGGCTCGCCCACGCTCGAGAATCGCATCGCCGCGGGCAGCGTCGCGGTCTACCCGCTCGGCAGCGCGGTGTTCTTCGAGGCGATCGTCGACGTCGGCGACGACCCGCGCGACCAGGTCCCGCTCGCGGGCTTCAGGCGGATCTACACGAGTCGCTACTACGCGGTCTATGGCAACTGCTGAGCCCTCGATCGCCGCGCCCGGCGAGTCGGCGATCGCAGGTGCGGGGCTGGAGCTGTCCCGCCGCTGGGCTTGGCCGGGTCTCGCGGTGGTGCTGCTCGCCGGCCTCGGGCTGCGCCTGTGGGGCGTGCGGCAGGGGCTTCCCTATCCGTACAACACCGACGAGGCCCAGCACTTCGTTCCACACGCGGTCGAGATGTTCCAGAAGGGCACGCTCAACCCGCACTACTTCGCGAACCCGCCCGCGTTCACGTACCTGCTGCACTTCCTCTTCCGGCTCTCCTACGGAAGCCCCGACGGCGCGGTGCGGGCGCTCGTGTTGCACCCGGAAGGCGTCTACACGCTTGCCCGCGCGACCGTCGCGCTGCTCGGCACGGGGGCACTTTGGCTGCTCTACGCCACGGGCGCGCGCCTCTTTGGCCGTGGTGTCGGCCTGCTCGCGGCGGCGATCGAGGCGGTCGCGTTCCTGCCGGTCTTCTACGCCCACCTGGCGCTCAACGATGTGCCCACGCTCCTCCCGCTGACGCTCTCGCTGCTGGGAAGCGCGGGGGTGTTGAGGAAAGGCCGCCGCCGCGACTACCTGCTCGCCGGCATCGGGCTGGGCCTCGCCTGCGCGAGCAAGTACACCGCCGGGATCGTCCTGCTGCCGCTGCTGGCGGCCACGGCGGCGCGCTACCTGAACGTCGGGGGGGAGGCGCGCGCGTATGTGGCCGGCCGCCGCGCGGTGCTCGGCTTCGTGCTCGCGGGTCTCGCCGCGCTGCTCGCCTTTCTGATCGCCAACCCGTACGCCGCACTCGACTACGGGGACTTCCACGCCGAACTGGTGCACCAGTCGATGCTCTCCGCCGAAGCCCAGGGCAAGCTCGGCGCACCGAAAGAGGGCGGCTTGCTCTACTACCTCTGGACGCTCACCTGGGGCCTCGGTTGGGTGCCGGCGCTGGCGGCGCTCGGCGGGATGCTCGCGGTGTGGCGCAAGGAGCGGTGGCTTGGCCTGATGCTCGTGCCCGCGCCGCTCCTGTTTCTCCTGTTGATGGGCTTGGAGGGCCGCTACTTCGGGCGCTGGCTGCTGCCGATCTTCCCGATCCTCTGCCTGCTCGCGGCGTTCTTCGCGCTGCGGCTGGTGGCGGCGATCGGGACCTCGCGCGGGCTCCTCGGGTTCGCCGTCGCCGGCCTGCTCGTCGCCGCGCTGCTGGCCCAGGGCCTCGTCTACAGCGTCCATTCCGGCCTCGTGCTCTCACGCGCCGACACGCGCAACCTGACGCGTGCGTGGTTGGTCGCGCACGTGCCGAAGGGCGCGCGGATCGTCGCCGAGCCCGTCTCCCCCAACGAATGGGCGCGCGAAGCGATCCCGGGGACGTCAACCGCGGGCAATCCCTACCGCTGGCCGAAGTACGCCTCGCTGTTCTCGCGGATCTCCACCGCCGGCGTGCTCGAACCGGCGTCGGGCCCGCCCCGGGAAGTTGGGATCGAGGACTACGTGCGCACGCTGGCCCCGTCGTTGATCGGCTACTACGAGCGTCATGGCTACTGCTGGGTGGTGAGCGGTTCGACCCAGTCCGGGCGCGCGTTCGCCGACCCGCGCGCGGTGCCGCTGGCGATCGCCTACTACGCGGCACTGGCGAGGCAGGGCGAAGTCGTCTACCGCACCTCGCCCTACACGCACGGCCGGGGTGGGCGGGATTCCATACCTTTCGACTTCGACTGGAGCTTCGACTACTACCCGCTCGCCTACTATCGGCCGGGGCCGGAAATGACCGTCTACAGGCTGCGTGGGGGGCGCTGCAGGAATGTGTCTTGAGAACGCCGGTAAGTCCCCTCGGGACCATGGAAGGGAGACGTCGGGCACGAACGTGGGGAACCACGAGGAGCATGCCGGGTGAGCCGGCGGGGATATCCTGAGTGCGGATGACCACCCGCACCGATACCGACCGGGCGCACCTGGAACGCGCGATCGAGCTCGCCGGCAACGGCCTGGGCGCGGTCAAGCCCAACCCCGTGGTGGGCGCGGTCGTCGCCCGCGACGGCGAGGTGCTGGGGGAGGGCTGGCACGAACAGTTCGGCGGCGTGCACGCGGAGGTCAACGCGATCGAGGCTTGCGGCGTAGCGGATTTGAGCGGCGCGACGCTGTACGTGTCGCTCGAGCCGTGCTGTCACGAGGGCAAGACGCCACCCTGCACCGAAGCGATCCTGCACGCGGGCATCAAACGGGTGATCGTCGCCTCCGACGATCCCACCGAGAAGGCCTCGGGGCGTGGTCTGGGGATCCTGCGCGACGAAGGCGTGGAGGTGCTGCTCGCCGACGAGCAGCTCGCCGCGCGAGCGCGGCTGCTCAACCAGGCCTTCCGCAAGCACGCGCGTGTCGGGCGGCCGTGGGTGCTGTTCAAGTCCGCGATGACACTCGACGGGAAGGTCGCGACCCGTACTGGGGACTCTCAGTGGATCAGCGGCGAGGACAGCCGCGAGCTGGCCCACCGCTGGCGCGCGTCGGTCGATGCGGTCGTCGTGGGTATCGGCACGGCGCTCGCGGACGACCCGCGGCTGACCGCGCGTCCGGGGGGCCTGGACGCCGATCTGCCGCCCCAGCCGCGGCGCGTGGTGTTCGACTCGCTCGCCCGCCTGCCGCCCACCTCCCGGCTGGTGGCGGCGGCAGCGGAGATCCCGCTCACGGTCGTGGTCTCCCGGGCGGCGGCGCGGGCGGATGCCGACGCGCTCGAGGCGGCCGGCGTTCAGGTGTTGCTGGCGACCGGTGAGAACGAGCCGGCCCGGGTCCGCTCGGGACTCGAGCAGCTGGGGGCGCTCGGCGTCACCGCGATCCAGCTGGAGGGCGGCCCGCATCTCGCCGGGGCGTTCCTCGACGCGGGCGAGATCGACGAGATCCGTCTGTTCCTCGCGCCGCTGCTGCTGGGCGGAAGCGCGGCGCGCGACCCCCTGGAGGGGAAGGGCGTCGAGCGGATCTCCGAGGCGTTGCGCGCGCTCACCTTCGACTGCGAGCGCATCGGCGAGGACCTATTGATCTCCGCGCGCCTGCGCGAGTGGTAAATGAGCGATGTTCACGGGCCTGATCGCCGATATCGGTGAGGTGAGCGCGCTGGCGGAGGATCGCGACGGCGCCACGCTGCAGATCGCTACGTGGCTGGCGAACGAGCTGGGCGAGGGCGACTCGATCGCCGTTGACGGCGTCTGCCTGACCGCGACCGAGGTCGGCGACGGCGGCTTCGCGGCGCAGGCGATGCGCGAGACGCTCGAGCGCTCGGCCCTCGGAGGGTTGACGATCGGCGCGCGGGTGAACCTCGAGCTGCCGCTGCGCGCCGCCGACCGGCTCGGCGGGCACGTCGTCCAGGGCCACGTCGACGGGATCGGCACGGTCAGCGCGATCGACGAGCAGGGCTTCGCGCGCGTGCTGAGAGTCGCGAGCGAGGAGCCCGGCCTGGTGCGTTACCTGGTCGAGAAGGGTTCGGTCGCCGTGAACGGGGTGAGCCTGACCGTGAGCGCGCTGATCGAGTCCCACCCGCCCGGCTTCGAGGTGTCGTTGATCCCGGAGACGCTGCAACGGACGAACCTGGGCCGGTTGGAGGTCGGAGATAAGGTGAACCTGGAGGCGGATGTGCTGGCAAAGCATGTGGAGCGTCTATTGGAGGCCAGAACATGAGCGAGACCAGAACGACCACCCCCTTCGCGACGATCGAGGAGGCGCTCGAGGAGGTCAGGGCGGGCCGGATGATCGTCGTGTGCGACGACGAGAACCGCGAGAACGAGGGCGATCTGACGCTCGCGGCGCAGTTCGCGACGCCGGAGGCGATCAACTTCATGGCGAAGGAGGGTCGCGGGCTGATCTGCCTGTCGCTGACGCCGGAGCGCTGCGAGGAGCTGGGACTGGAGTTGATGGCGGCGAAGAACGAATCGTCCTTCGAGACCCCGTTCACGGTCTCGATCGAGGCGCGCGAGGGCGTGACGACGGGGATCTCCGCGCATGATCGCGCGCGCACTATCCAGGTGGCGATCGACCCCGCGAGCCATCCGCGCGACCTCGTCCAGCCGGGGCACATCTTCCCCCTGAAGGCTCGCTCCGGAGGCGTGCTCGAGCGCACCGGGCAGACCGAGGCCGCGGTCGATCTGGCGCGCCTGGCCGGGTTGAACCCAGCGGGGGTGATCTGCGAGGTGATGAACGACGACGGCACGATGGCGCGCGTCGGCGACCTCGCCGGCTACTGCGCGCGGCATGAGCTGAAGATGATCACGATCGCCGACCTGATCGCCTACCGCCGCCGGCACGACAAGCTCGTCGAACGGGTCGCCGCGGCGCAACTGCCGACGGCGTTCGGCGAGTTCGAGGTCGTCGGCTACCGCTCGCTGCTCGACGAGAAGCACCACGTGGCGCTCGTCAAGGGCGAGGTGGGCGGCCAGGACGACGTGCTCGTGCGCGTGCACTCGGAGTGCCTCACGGGCGACGTGTTCCATTCGCTGCGCTGTGACTGCGGCGAACAGCTGGAGTCGGCGCTGGCGATGATCGAGGCCGAGGGGCAGGGCGTGCTGTTGTACCTCGCGCAGGAGGGTCGTGGGATCGGCCTGCTGAACAAGCTGAAGGCCTACCGTCTACAGGAGGACGGCCTGGACACCGTCGACGCGAACCTCCAGCTCGGCCTACCGGCCGATCTGCGCGACTACGGCATCGGCGCCCAGATCCTCGTCGACCTGGGCCTTTCCTCGATCCGCATCCTGACGAACAACCCGAAGAAGATTAAGGGCCTCGAGGGCTACGGCCTGTCGGTCAGCGCCCAAGTGCCGATCGAGCACGCCCCGAACCCGCACAACGAGGAGTACATGCGCACGAAGGCCAAGCGGATGGGGCACACGCTCCACCACCAGGGGCTGAACCTCGACGCGGAGCTGCTGCGCTCCGAGCGCGAACGCGACGCGGCCGAGGAAGGGCTCGACTGGTGAGCTCTCGACTCGCCGAAGTCCAGGCCGTCGCACGCTCGGCGCGTGAGGCGGTGATGGCGCGCGCGCAGAGCGACACGCCGGAGAGCGAGGGGGAGCGCTACGCGATCGTCGTGGGCCGCTTCTACGGCGATCTGGCCGAGCGCCTGGAGCGCGGCGCGCGGGGCGCCTTTGCACAGGCTGGTGCCCCCGAGGTCGAGGTGTTCGACGTACCGGGCGCCTATGAGCTGCCGCTGGCCGCGAAGTACGCAGCCGAGTCGGGCCACTTCGCCGGTGTCGCCTGCTTGGGAGCGGTGATCAGGGGCGAGACCGATCACTACGACTTCGTCTGCGCCGAGACCGCGCGTGGAGTGATGCAGGTGCAGCTCGACACCGGCGTGCCGTGCGCGTTCGGCGTGCTCACCTGCGCGACGATGGAGCAGGCGCTCGCGCGCGCCGGCGGCGGCAAGCGCGATCAGGGCGCCCGCGCCGCCGAGGCGGTGCTGCGGATGGCGGCGCTGCGCCGCGAGCTTGGGAGCGGCTAGACTGCCGCGAATGGCAAAGGTGTGTCACAGCTGCGGGAAGGGTCCGGCGTTCGGGCAGAGCCGCAGCCACTCGATGGTCGCGACCAAGCGGCGCTTCGATCCGAACCTGCAGAAGGTGCGGATCCTCGTCGGCAAGGCGCCGCGGCGTGTGTATGTGTGCACCCGCTGTCTGAAAGCCGGCAAGGTTACGAAGGCCGCGTAGGCCATTCTTGCTGCGAGCGGGCGGCATGCCGCCCGGATGAGGTGATAGAGGTGTGGGCGTGACCGATACGAACCTGGTCCGCTTTCGCGCTGCCGTGGCGGGGGCGTTGGCGCACCTGGAATCGCGCCGCGAGGAGGTGAACGACCTCAACGTGTTCCCGGTCGCCGACGGGGACACGGGCGACAACATGGCGCTCACGCTGCGCGCGGTGCTTGACGAGCTCGATCGTCTGCAGGGGAGCGATGGCGCGCGCACGATCGACGAGATCGGGCGCGAGGAGATCGTGCAGCGGGTTGCCCGCGCGGCGCTGCTGGGCGCGCGCGGCAACTCGGGTGTGATCCTCTCCCAGCTGATCCGCGGCGCCGCCGAGGAGCTGGTCAGCCGTCCGGGCGAGTTGATCGACGCCACGCTGATCGGCGCGGCGCTGGCCAACGCGGCGGATCGCGCATACTCCTCGGTGCGCGAGCCGGCGGAGGGCACGATCCTGACCGTTGCGCGCGAGATGGCCCATCAGATCGTGACCGACCTCGCCCACAGTCCCGAGGGTCAGCGCCTCGATCCCGATGCGGCGCCGGGACAGCAGGACGCGGCGATCGCCGCTGCGCTCGAGCGCGCCGTGACGAGTGGGCAGGAATCGGTCAAGCGCGGTCCCGAGCTGCTGGCCGCGCTGCGCGACGCCGGCGTGGTCGACGCGGGTGGCTACGGGCTGACGATCATCTTCGCGGGCGTCGTCGCCGCGCTGCGCGGCGACGATCCGCCGGAGCTCGACCACTACGCGCCGGCGCGCATCAGCCACCCCGAGCACCACTCGAGCACATATCGCTTCTGCACGAACTTCGCCGTCACCGGCACCGGGCTGAGCCCCGGGCGCTTCATCGCGCCGCTGGAGGAGCTGGGCGACTCGGTGCTGGTGGTGGGTGACGCGACGACGCTGAAGGTGCACGTGCATACCGATGAGCCCGAGCGCGCGACCGCGGTGTTCGCGCAGGCGGGCGAGGTCTCGCGTCTGGACGTCGCCGATATGCGGCTGCAGGTGAGCGACCGCGAGGAGCGACTCCGAGACGGCTCCGCCGTCGACGGTCCCGAGGGCGACGGCGGCGGAAGGAATGGGACCCCGCCCGCCCCGCCCACCCGGGCCGCCCCTCCCACCCAGGCCGCCCCGGCCGACTCGGCGGCCAGGATGGCGCCGGCCGGACGTCCCGTCGAGGAGGTCCCGCGCGCGCGTTGCGGGGCGGTCGCGGTCGTCAGCGGCGATGGGCTGGCGGCGATGTTCGAGGCGCTGGGCGTGCATACGATCGACGGTGGGCCGACGCTCAACCCCTCCACCTACGACCTGCTCGCGGCGATCCACGAGGTGCAGGCCGAGGAGGTCGTGGTGCTGCCGAACTCGGCGAACGTGATCATGGCCGCCGAGCACGCGGCCGAGCTCTCGGACAAGCAGGTGCTGGTCGCGCACACCACCAGCCAGCAGGCCGGTCTCGCTGCCGCGGTCGCGCTCGAGCCCGATCGCACTGTCGAGGAGAACGCGCGAGCGCTGAACGAGGCGCTCGCCCATCTGCGCACGGGAGCTGTCGCGCAGGCGGCGCGCGATGACGCGCAGGGGCGGTTCGGGCGCGGCGAGGCGGTCGGGTTCGTGGCGGACGAGGTGGTCGCCTGGGGCGAGCCCGAGGCGACGCTGCGAGCGGTGCTCCAGACGCTCGCCGATGGCGCCGAGCTGATCAGCGTGCTCGCCGGCCGCGACGCGCCGCTGCAGGCCGCGGAGATCGCCGGGATGGTCAACGGCGGGGTGGAGCTCGAGCTGCACGACGGCGGTCAGCCCGCCTACTGGTGGCTGCTGGCAGCGGAGTGATCAGATCTCGACGACCGCGATGCCAGGCATTATGCAAACAGAGGATGTCCACTCTCGTTCAAGCCGACGTCAAACAGGGTTCTGGGCGAAACCTTGATCTGCGTGCATTCGCGTCCGCTCATCGTCTGGGACGCGAGGAGATGCTCCGAGCGCCCGTGCGCTGGTCGCGGCCCTCGCGGCTGGAAGGGCCACTGGACGTTCCCGAGGAGGGCAAGCTCGCCGACGGCCTGCGCGCGCTGGGGCTGACGAGCGTCGGCGCGTTGCTGGAGCACCTGCCGCGGGACAGCCGGGAGGCGCGCACGGTGGCGGCGCTGAAGACGGGCGAGCCGGCTACGGTCGCGGTGCAGGTGCGCAGGATCGGCGCGCGCGCGGTGCGAAGGCGGGGGATGAAGCCGCTGGTCGAAGCGACGGTGTTCGACGCGACGGGGAGCATACGGGCGACCTTCTTCAACCAGCCTTGGCTGGCGCAGCGCTACGAGCCGGGAACGCGGCTGATCCTGCACGGCAAGACGACCGAGCGGGGAACGTTCAACGTCGCCCATCATGCACTCGGCTCCGACGCGATCCCCGGCCCGCCCTCCGGCGCGACGGACGCTACCGGTGAGGGCGAGATACCCCATTATCCGGCGACCGAGGGCGCGAGCTCGACGCAGATCCTGGCCCTCGTCCAGGGCGCTAGGGGTGCCCTCGGGGACGTGCCCGAGGCGCTGGGAGCGGCCACGCGGGTGGGCGAGGGGCTGGCCGATCGGCGCAGCTCGCTCGCGGCGATGCACTTCCCGCGGGATGCGGAGGATCGCGAGCGAGGCCGGCAGCGACTGGCGTTCGAGGAGCTGCTGTTGACGCAGCTCCTGTTCCTGCGAAGGCGCGCGCGGCGACGGGAGAGCACGACCGCGTACGGGCTGGACGGGCCGGGCGAGCGGGCGGGGTTGAGCGAGCGCTGGCTGCGGGAGGGGCTGCCGTTCGCGCTGACCGGAGACCAGCAGCGGGCGGTGGCGAGGATCGGAACGGAGCTCGCGAGCGTTCGCCCGATGCAGAGGCTGCTGATGGGCGAGGTCGGCAGCGGCAAGACGGTGGTGGCGCTATACGCGATGCTGCGCGCGGTCGAGCACGGGATGCAGGCCGCGTTGATGGCGCCGACGGAGACGCTCGCCGAACAGCACTTCGCCACCCTCCAGCGGCTGCTCGGCTCAGAGCCGGTGCCCGCCGCGCTGCTGACCGGCACGACGAGCGGACGCCGGCGCGAGGATACGCTGGGCAAGCTCGCGAGCGGCGAGCTGAGCCTGCTCGTCGGCACGCACGCCCTGATCGAGCCCGACGTCCGCTTCCGCGCGCTGGCGGTGGCCGTGGTCGACGAGCAGCACCGCTTCGGCGTACGCCAGCGCGCGGCGCTGGAGGAGAAGCGCTCAGGCATGCCATGCGGTCCCCGCCCATCCGAGGGGCCGAACGGAGATCGACCGGCGCCGCACGTGCTGCACATGACCGCGACGCCGATCCCGCGTACGCTCGCGCTGGCGAAGTACGGGGACCTCGACGTGAGCGTGCTGCGCGAGCTGCCGCGGGGCCGGCAGGCGATCGAGACGCGGATCGTCGCCGGCGAGCATGGGCGGGCGCGGGCATACGAGGAGCTGCGCGAGCAGCTCCAGGCCGGCCGGCAGGCCTACGTGGTGTGTCCGCTGGTCGAGGAAGTCGAACCGGTCGAGCCGCTCGAGCCATCGGAGCCAGCGGCCGAGATGAAGGCGGCGAAGGCCGAGTATGAGCGTCTGGCGAAGGGCGAGCTGGAGGGGTATGAGCTGGTGCTGCTGCACGGGCAGATGCGACCGCGCGAGAAGCAGGAGGCGATGGCACGGTTCGCGTCGGGGGCGGCGAACGTGCTGGTGGCGACGACCGTGATCGAGGTCGGCGTCGACGTGGCGAACGCGACCGTGATGCTGGTCGAGAACGCCGAGCGCTACGGGCTCTCGCAGCTGCATCAGCTGCGGGGACGGGTCGGACGCGGCGAGCACCGCTCAAGCTGCTTTCTTGCCACACCCCACCCACCCGCCGGCGCGCGGCGCCTGCGCGCGATGGTGGAGCACGCCGACGGCTTCCGGCTGGCGGAGATCGATCTGGAGCTGCGCGACGAGGGCGAGCTGGTGGGGACGCGCCAATCGGGGTTGAGCCAGTTCGAGGTGGCATGCCTGCCGCGGGACGCGGAGTTGCTGGAGCGAGCCCGTGCCCGCGCGCAGACGATCGTCGCGGGCGACCCGGAGCTCGAGAGCCCCGAGCACGCGCTGCTGGGCGAGGCGCTCGCGCGGGCGTTCGGCGACGAGGCGCTGGAGCCGATCCCCGCGTGAGGGCGAGCGCTTGAGGCGGGGGCGCGAGGTGCGGCCGGTCGCGAGGTGCGGGGGCGTTAACGTGAGGCCGGTCGCGGGGCGCGGGGGCGCGAGGTGAGGGTGATCGCCGGGCGCTTCGGCGGCAGGCGGCTGCAGGCGCCGAAGGGCGCCTCCACGACCAGGCCGACGTCCGACAGGGTGCGGGAGGCGATCTTCTCGATGCTCGGCGCGCTGGAGGACGCGCGCGTGCTCGACCTGTTCGCGGGCACCGGCGCGCTCGGGATCGAGGCGCTCTCGCGGGGCGCCGCGCGGGCGGTGTTCGTCGAGCGCGACGCGGCCGCACTGGCGGTGCTGAGGGCCAATCTGCGGGCGCTCGGGCTGGGCGAGGGCGAGGCTGAGGTGCGGCGCGCGGAGGCGCTCGCGGCGCTGCGCAGTGCACGAGCGGGCGCGGAGACGTACGATCTGGTGCTGATCGACCCTCCCTACAAGCGGGCAGGCGCGATGGGAGGCGAACTCTCGCCGGCCCTTGCACCGCTGCTCTCAGAACAGGCGCGCGTGGTCGTGGAGAGCGACCGCAGGGCGCCGCTGGAGCTGCCTTGGGAGATCGAGAAGGAGCGGCGCTATGGCGACACCACGATCACAATCCACCGTCACGCATAGGCGATGAGCTCACTGGAGAAGTCGATCGTCGTCTGCCCGGGCTCGTATGACCCGATCACGAACGGGCACCTCGACGTGATCCGCCGGGCCGCGGCGCTGTACGACGAAGTCGTCGTCGGCGTCGTGAATCGCTCGGTCAGAAAGAGCAAGGCACTGTTCGACATCGAGGAGCGGATGGGCTTCATCGAACACGCGATCGCCGATCTGGACGGCGTGCGCGCGGAGCCGTTCTCGACGCTCGTGGTCGAATTCGCGCGGCACGTCGGGGCGAAGGCGATCGTGAAGGGACTGCGCGCGATCTCCGACTTCGAGTACGAGCTGGAGATGAACCAGCTCAACCGCCGGCAGGACCCGGAGATCGAGTCGGTTTACCTGATGGCCAGCCCGCAGTACAGTTTCCTTTCGTCGAGTGGTGTGAAGGAGCTCGCCACCTTCGGGGGCAGGATCGACGATCTCGTCCCCGGCGAGGTCGCGAGACGGTTGCAGGAAGAGCTGAAACGCTGACGAACTTGGAGACGCAATGGATGTCCTAGTACTGATAGACAAGCTCGACGACCTCGTGCACAACGCCAAATCGGTGCCGATGACCGATCAGGTGAGGGTCGACAAGGAGGAGATCTACGACATCCTCGACCAGATGCGTGCGACGATCCCCGAGGAGATCAAGCAGGCGCGGTGGATCGTGAAGGAGCGCCAGGAGATGCTCGCGGAGGCCAAGAAGGAGGCCGAGCGGATCGTCAAGGACGCGCGCGAGCGCCAGGAGAAGCTCCTCGGCGAGGAGGAGGTCACCAAGCAGGCCGAGCGCGCCGCCGAGGACATCGTCGAGGACGCCCGCACGCGCGAGCGCGAGATCAGACTGGGCGCCGAGGACTACGCCGACGAGATCCTGAACACGCTCGAGGTCAACCTCTCGAAGTTCATCGCCGCCGTCCAGCGCGGGCGCGAGCGACTGCAGGGTAAGGACGAGCCGGCCGAAGTTAGCTAGCGCACACGCGTGGGACGCCGCGTTTTGGGTAGGGTGCCCGCGTGGGCTCGCCGCTGAAGTACCGACTGCAGGTCGCCAAGGTCTTCCTCGGCACCGGCATCCTCACTCCGGTGAGGCCGGACCGGGCCGCTAGGTCGGTCGTGGCGCTGCGGCGTTGGGGCCCGACCTCGGCGGCCGCCTACACGGGCTCGGCCGCGCGCTTCCCCGACCGGGCGGCCTTGATCGACGAGCGCGGCACGCTGACCTTCGAGGAGGTGCACCTGCGCACGAACGCGCTCGCCCGCGAAATGCGCGCCGCCGGGATCGGAGAAGGTGACAGCGTGGCGATCATGTGCCGCAACCACCGCGGGTTCGTCGAGGCTACGGTCGCGTGCTCGAAGCTCGGCGCCAGCGCGCTGTACTTGAACACGGCCTTCGCCGGGCCACAGATCACCGACGTGATGCGTCGCGAGAGCCCGGCGGGGCTCGTCTACGACGCGGACTTCGCCAACCTCGTCGGCGACGGCGGCGAAGGACGCAAGCGCTTCGTCGCTTGGAGCGAGCCCGGGAGCGAGCCCGCCGATCCGCTACTCGAGAACCTGATCGCCGGCGGCAGCACAGCCGATCTCACCCCTCCCGGAGAACCCGGCAGGATCGTGATCCTCACCTCCGGAACCACCGGCACGCCGAAGGGAGCTGCCCGCAAGCAGCCCGATTCGGTCGAGCCGCTGGCGGCCCTGTTCTCGAAGATCCCGCTGCGGGCGCGTGAGACGACCGTGATCGCCGCGCCGATGTTCCACTCGTGGGGCTACGGGCACTTCACGCTCGCGCTGCCCCTGTCCTCGACGATCGTCCTGCGCCGGCGCTTCGACCCCGAGGAGACGCTGCGGGCGGTCGCCGAACACCGCGCGAGCGCCCTGGCGGTCGTGCCGGTGATGCTCCAGCGAATCCTCGAGCTGGCGCCGGAGACGATCGCGAAGTACGACACCCACGCCCTGAAGATCATCGCCGCCAGTGGCTCGGCGTTGCCGGGCGAGCTGGCCACGCGCGTGATGGACACCTTCGGCGATGTGCTCTACAACCTGTACGGCTCGACCGAGGTCGCCTGGGCGACGATCGCCACGCCCGAGGATCTGCGCGCGGCGCCGGGCACCGCCGGCAAGCCACCGCTGGGGACGGTCGTGAAGCTGCTGGACGAGCAGGGTCGCGAGGTCGCGCAGGGTCAGCGTGGGCGCATCTTCGCGGCGAACGAGATGGTCTTCGAGGGCTACACCGGCGGCGGCAGCAAGGAGATCGTCGACGGGCTGATGAGCACCGGCGACATGGGCCACATCGACGCGGCGGGCCGGCTGTTCGTGGACGGACGCGACGACGAGATGATCGTGAGCGGCGGCGAGAACGTGTTCCCGCGCGAGGTCGAGGACCTGCTCGCCGACCACGAGCAGATCGAGGAGGCCGCGGTGATCGGCGTGGAGGACGCGGAGTTCGGCCAGCGGTTGAAGGCGTTCGTCGTGCCCCGGGGCGGCGCGCAGCTGAGCGAGGACACGGTCAAGAGCTACGTCAAGGAGAACCTCGCCCGCTACAAGGTCCCGCGCGAGGTCGTGTTCCTCGACGAGCTCCCGCGGAACGCGACGGGGAAGGTGCTCAAGCGCGAACTGCAGGAAAGCTGACGCTAGCCTGGGGAGCGTGACCGTGATCGCCGACGAGTTCGACCTGGGGGGCCTGCGCCTGAGCGTCGGCGAGGGCCGGAGACTCGAGCTGAGCGTGCCGATCGAGCCGCTCGAGCTCGGCGGCGAGCGCTACGAGATCGAGCCCGAAAGGGTGCCGGTGCAGCTGGAGGTCTCGCGGATGGCCGGCAGCGGGTACGCGCTGCGGCTGCGTCTGCGGGCTGCGCTGACGGGTCAATGCATGCGCTGCCTGCAGGCCGCGAGCCCGGAGGTCGAGGTCGAGGCGCGCGAGGTCGACAGGCCGGGCGGGGGAGAGGAGCTGGAAAGTCCATATGTCGACGGCGAGAAGCTCGATCTCGCGGCGTGGGCGCGTGACGCGTTCGCGCTGGCGGCGCCGGTGAAGGTGCTCTGCAGGGAGGACTGCGCGGGGCTCTGCCCGATCTGCGCGGTGGACCTCAACGATCTGGACCCCGCCGGGCGGGCGGGATTCCAACACCACCACGAGCAGGAGCCGGATCCACGCTGGGCGAAGCTGAGCGAGCTGAAGCTCCAGTAGGGCCGCCGGGCTCGGGTGGGGAGGATGAGCACCCGGGTGGGGCTGATACCCTTCTCCACCGATGGCGGTACCCAAGAAAAAGCAATCGCACAGCCGCACGGCGAAGCGCCGTGCGCAGCACAAGATCGGCACGCCCGCGGTGAACGCGTGCCCGAAATGCCACAGTCCGCGACGTCCACACCGGGTCTGCCCGGTGTGCGGGTCCTACGCGGGCAAGGAGGTCGTGGTGCAGAGCACGCACGACCACGAGCACGAGCACGATCACGACCACGAGTGACGGGCCGATCTCGATAGGAACGCACGTCTGTGCCGGCCGGGGCCCTTCGCGGGGCGTCGTCCTCGCGCTCGACATGGCACCACCATGTCTTCGCGCTTGCGTCCTAGCCCCACTCGACCCCCGAGCACCCCACCCGCACGCCCCTATCGAGATAGGCCCTGATCGCCGGTGACCACGCCGGTCGTGGCGGTCGATTGCAATGGCGCCGACCTGGGCCCGGCCGAGGTCGCCGCCGGTGCCGCGCTGGCCGCGGCGGAGGGCGCGAGGGTGCTGCTGTTCGGGCCGGCGGCGCAGCTTGAAGCCTCGCCTCCGCCGGACGGCGTCGAGGTCGTGGACGCGCCGGTCTCGATCGCGAAGAGCGCCGACCCCGTGAGCGCGGTCCGGGGGACGCCCGAGGCCTCGATCGTGCGGGCCGCGCGCGCGGTCGCGGAGGGCAGGGCGCAGGCGCTGGTATGTGCGGGTGGCACGGGCGCGGCGCTCGCGGCGGGGCTGTTCAACGTGAAGCGCGCGCGCGGCATCTACCGGCCGGCGCTCGCGATCCCCCTGCCTATTCCGGGATCCCCGCCCGCCCGCGAGCACGCCCGGGCGGAGGGGCATTCCGTCAGTCATTCCGTGATCCTGCTCGACGTCGGCGCGAACGCCGAGGCCAGGCGCGAGCACCTCGTGCAGTTCGCGTTCATGGGCGCGGCGCTGGCGCGGACGGTGCTCGGCGTGGAGAGCCCGCGCGTGGGGCTGTTGTCGAACGGCGCGGAGGCCGTGCGCGGAGGCAGGCTGATCGTCGAGACCGGGGAGGAGCTCGCGGAGAAGGCGGGGAGGGGCGAGGCGCTGAGGTTCGTGGGGAACGTCGAGGGCGGCGACGTGGTGAGCGGCGTGGCGGACGTGATCGTGACGGATGGGCTGACGGGGAACATCGCGCTGAAGTTGATGGAGGGGGTCTCGCAGACGCTGCTCGGCGCCGTGCGGGACGCGGCGATGGCTTCGACGCGCGCAAAGCTGGGCGGCGCGCTGCTGCGGCCCGCGCTGCGCGAGGTGCGCGACGAGCTCGACCCCGAGCAGCAGGGCGGCGCCTACCTGCTGGGGCTGAGGAGCCTGGGGGTGGTGCCGCACGGGCGCTTCACACGGCGGGGCTTCGCGCAGGCGATCCTGCGCGCGCGGCGCGGCGCGGAGGAGGACCTCGTCGGGAGGACCCAGCTCGCGCTCGGAGCGGCGGGGGCGTTGCGGGAGCGGGTGGGTGCGCCGGTATCCGCGCCGAGCGCTAGCCTGCCGCAGGCGAGATGATCGAGATCACCAGCGAACACGTCCTCCGCGCGAACCCGACGGCCCGCGGGCGGATCCCTGCACGGACCAGATGACCCGCGAGCAAGTCTTCGACCTGATCCAGGCCCACCTCGCCGACGAGCTGGACGTCGATCCTGGGAACATCGAGGAGACGACGCGCTTCAAGGAGGATCTGGAGGCCGATTCGCTCGACCTCTACACGCTCGTGCAGGAGCTCGAGGACACCTACGGCGTGGAGATGTCGGACGAGCAGGCGGCGAAGATCCTGACGGTGGGCCAAGCGGTTGACTTCGTCCTCACAAACGGCACAGACGGCTGATGTTCGATGGGTCCGATGTGCGGTGAAACTGCTCAAAGAACTACTCGACGAGTTGCCGGAGGAGTTGGAGCGACAGGTGTTCACCCATGCCTCCTGGAGCGAGCGGAGCAGCGACTCCTATACGCGCCTTGCGTTCCTCGGCGACAGCGTGCTTGGCCTGGCGGTGACGACGCACCTGTACCCGCGTCTGGAGGCGGAGCGGTTCGGCGCGGGGCGCCTGACGAAGATCCGCGCGCAGGCGGTGTCGGGACCGTCCTGCAGGGTGGTGGCCGAACGCCTGGAGGTGCCACGGCGGCTGCGCGCGGCGGCGCCGGCGGGGGTCGAGGAGAACGCGACGATGGCGATGCTCGAGACCGAGCGAGTGCTCGCTTCGGTGATCGAGGCGGTGATCGGGGCCTGCTACCTGAACGCCGGCTACGAGCGCACGGCGGTGGCGGTCGTCGAGGCCTTCGCACCGGAGATCGAGCAGGCGCTCGAGCACCCGCTGGACTTCAAGTCGGCGCTCCAGGAGCTGCTCGCCCAGCGCGGTGCGGAGGTGAGCTACGCGGTCATCGGCGAAGCCGGCCCGCCGCACGACCGCACGTTCACGGTCGCGGCGGACGTCGCCGAGGAGACGCTGGGGAAGGGCAGCGGCCGCAGCAAGAAGCACGCCGAGCAGGAGGCCGCGCGCGAGGCCGTCGACCGGCTACAAAGCGAGTGATGCGCGAGATTCGATGCGCCTGAAGTCGCTCACGCTGAAAGGCTTCAAGTCTTTTCCCGACCGCACTCATCTGGACTTCGGCCCCGGCGTGAGCGTCGTCGTCGGGCCGAACGGGTCGGGCAAGTCGAACGTGACCGACGCGGTGCTGTGGGCGATGGGTGAGCAGTCGCCGCTCGCGGTGCGGGGCCAGTCGATGCAGGACGTGATCTTCGGCGGCGGGCGTGGCGTGCAGGCGCGTAGCGCCGCGGAGGTGGAGATCGTGCTCGACAACTCCGACGGGACGGTCGACCTGCCCCTGAGCGAGATCTCTATCGTGCGGCGCCTGGACCGCGCGGGCGAGGGCGGATACCGGCTGAACGGGGCGCGCTGCCGGCTGACCGACGTGATCGAGGTGCTCTCCGACACGGGGCTCGGCAAGGAGACGCACTCGGTCGTCTCGCAGGGGCGGGTAGAGGCGATCGTGACCTCCAAGCCGCGCGATCGGCGGCTGCTGATCGAGGAGGCCGCGGGGCTGGGCAAGCATCGCAAGCGCCGCCGCCGCGCGCAGCTGAAGCTCGAGAGAACACAGGAGAACCTCGATCGCGCGCTCGACGTCGAGCGCGAGGCGCGTACGCGTCTACGTCCGCTCAAGCGCCAGGCGGAGGCGGCCGAGCTGCACGAGCGCCTCGAGCGCCAGATGCTGGAAGCGCGCTGGGAGCTCGCGCGCGAGGCGCTGCGGGTGAGTGGGACTGAGCTCGAAGGAGCGGAGGGCCGCGTCTCGGAGGCCCGTGCGGCGCGCGAGCAGATCGAGGCGCGGCTGCAGGCGGTGGTGGCGCGGCGCGGGCTGGCCGAGCGGGCGCTGGCCGAGCGGTCTGAGCGCCACGATGCGGCGTCGAAACGTGTGTACGAGGCGCGCTCCGCGCGCGAGCGGCTCGGGTTGCGCGAGGAACAGGCCGGCGCGAGCGCGCAGGCCCTGAAGCGGCGGATCGAGCGCGTCGAGCTCGACCTATCGGAGATCGACCAGCCCACGGTGAGCGAGCCGCGGAGCGCCGGCGATGGGGCAGCCACGGACGTCGCGGACGCGACCGAGGGCGCGGAGACGACCGCCGCCGGGCCCGAGCAGGGCGTGGCGCGGAACGCGAGCGAGCAGCGAATCGCGGCGCTTGAGGGTGCGCTGGCGGAGATCGAGATCGAGCGCGAGATCGAGATCGAGCGGGAGGTCGAGGGCCTCCAGGACGCGCGCGAGCGCGAGGTCGCGCGCGTGGTGGAGCTGGAGGCAGAGCTCGAGCAGGCGCGCGCGGCGCGCGCGCAGGCCGACGAGCTTGCCGAGCAGGCACGGGCGAGTTTGCGGGCAGCGGAGCGCGCGGCGCAGGACCGGCGCCGCGAGGCTGCACGGGTGGGCGGCGAGCTGGCGGTCGCCAACCAGTTCCTGCGCAGCCACGCGGGCGTTGGCAGCGACGCGACGGCCAGCCCGTCCGCCGGCGCGGCGAAGGCGCTGAGCGAGGAGTTGAGCGTGCGCGACGGCTACGAGCTGGCGCTCGCCGCGGCGCTCGGCGGGCGTCTCAGCGCGGTGCTCGTGCGAGACGTGGCCGGCGCGCAGGCGCTGCTCGACCGCGCCGGCCCCGACGGCGGCAGCGCGCTGCTGGCCGAGCTAGCCTCCGGGCGGGCGGGCGGCGAGGGCCGGCGTGGGCCGTCGATCGATGGTGAGGAGCGCGAGCCGCCCGTGGCCGGCGCGGAACGGCTGCTCGAGCTCGTGAGCGGGCCGGCGGAGGTGATGGCGCTGGCGCGGCGGTTGCTTGCCGACGCATGGGTGGTGGAGCGCTTTGAGGACCTGCCGAAGGGCTTCGACGGGATCGCCGCGACGCGCGCGGGGCGGGTCTGGTTCGCCGCCTGGGGGGAGGTGCGCCAGCTGATCGAGGGCGGCGAGGAGCGCGTGCTGGCGCGGCGCAACGAACGCGACCGGCTGATCGCGGCGAGCGATCGGGCGGTCAAGGCCGAGCAGGCCGCGCAGGCCCAGACAGAGCGGATCTTGGAGGAGGTGCGCGCCGCCGAGGACGCGCGCGTCGGAGCCGAAGCGGCATTGCGCGAGGCCGAGCGCGCCCGCGCCGAGGGCAGCGAGGCGCAGCGCCGGACGGAGTGGCTGATCGGGCAGCGCAAGGCCGCGCCACAGCAGGGGCCGCTCGCGGTGAGGAAGGCGCAGCTGGAGGGTGAGCTGGCGGCCGAGCGCCGCCAGGCCGAGCGCGTGGCGCGCGAAGAGGCCGAGCGGCTGGCTCGGATCGAGCGCCTGCGCGCGCAGCTCACGGCGGATGTCGCGCTGGCGCCGCTGGCCGGGCGCCTCGCCGAGGCGCTCCGCGGCCTGGGCGAGGCGGTCGAGGAGCGGGTGAAAGAGCTCGAGGCGGAGCTCGCGAGCGATCGCGAGGCGGGCGAGGCGATGGCGGGCGAGCTGCGCGCCTGCGCCGGCGAGGAGGCAGAGATCCAGACGCAGCTGCGGGGGGCGGGCGAGGCCGTGACCGGCGCCGAGGTCGCCGCGCAGCGGCTGCGCGACCAGGCGCAGGAGGCCACACACGAGGCGCAGGCAGTGGCTGACCTGCTGGAGCTGTCGGTGCAGGCGCGCGCCGCGGAGGTGGAGCCGCTCGAGCAGGAGCAGGCCGAAGCGCTCGCCGCGCGCGTAGAGCGGCTGCGCCGCCGGCGCGAGCAGCTCGGCCCGGTCAACCCGCTGGCGCAGGAGGAGTACTCGGAGGCAGTCGCGCACGTCGAGGAGCTGGAGGGCAGGCGCTCCGACCTGGAGATCGCGTTGCGCGAGCTCAGGGCGGTGATTCGTGAAACCGACAAACAGATCGAGGAGACCTTCGCGGAGACGTTCGCCGCCGCAGCGCGCAACTTCGAGGAGCTCGCGGGCGACGTGTTCCCCGGCGGCTCGGGCCGGCTGAAGCTGGTGCGCGACGAGCAGGCGCCACGACCGGTGCTCGGCGGGCAACGCCTCGACGGCGCCGGCGCGGACAGCGCGGACGGCGACGGCGAGGGGGGGCGTGAGGACGCCGCGGAGGCGGCCGCCGAGGCCGAGGCCGAGCGCGAGGCGCAGGCCGAGGAGGACTCTTCGGAGATCGGCCAGCTCGGGGTGGAGATCGAGATCACGCCGGCGGGGAAGTCGGCGAAGCGCCTGTCGCTGCTCTCGGGCGGGGAGAAGTCGATGACCGCGCTCGCATTCCTGTTCGCGGTGTTCCTCGCGAAGCCGTGCCCGTTCTACATCCTCGACGAGGTCGAGGCCGCGCTCGACGATCTCAACCTCGATCGCTTCCTCGCGCTGTTGCGCCGCTACGCGGACCGGGCGCAGTTCATCGTGATCACCCACCAGAAGCGCACGATGGAGGCCGCCGACTGGCTGTTCGGCGTGTCGATGGGCGGCGACGGCGTATCGAAGGTGCTCTCGCGGAGGCTGCCGGCGCCCGAGGAGACGCAACCGGAGCCAGAGGTCGCCGAGGTCGCCTGAGGGCGCTGCTATCGTCGCGCGGCCGTGGCGCGCGACTGGAGCGATCTGTTCATAACCGACGACGGCGCCGCGAGCGGCGGGTCCGAGCCCGTCGCGCGCGCGGAGCAAACACAGGGGCTCTTTCGCCGCCTACGCGAGACCCTCTCGAAGACACGGCAGGCGCTCGGCGGCGAGCTGCAGGCGACGCTGTGGGGGACGCTCGACGAGCACACCTGGGAACGGCTCGAGGAGGCGCTGATCATGGCGGACGTCGGCGCCACCACGACCGCGTCGGTCGTGGCGACGCTCGAGGCGGAGGCCACGGCGGGAGATCTGACCGGCGGCGAGGCGCTGAGCGGACGGCTGATCGAGCTGCTGGCGCAGACGGCGCGGGTCGGCGATGGGCGGATCGACGTGCGCCGCCGCCCGACGGTGATCATGGCGGTCGGCGTGAACGGGACGGGGAAGACGACGACGATCGGCAAGCTCGCCTGGCACCTGCGCAAGGAGCTCGGCCTGACGGTGCTGATGGGCGCGGCCGACACGTTCCGGGCCGCCGCGAGCGAGCAGCTGGAAGGCTGGGCGCAGCGGGCGGAATGCGAGATCGTCACCGGTCTCGCGGGGTCGGATCCGGGCGCGGTCGCGTTCGAGACGATCGCGCGAGCACAGGCCGACGGCGTGGACGTGGTGATCGTCGACACCGCGGGGCGGCTGCACACGCAAGACGATCTGATGTCAGAGCTGGGGAAGGTGCGCAGGGTGATCGGCCGCCAGCTCGAGGGCGCTCCCCACGAGACGCTTTTGACCGTCGATGCGACGACCGGGCAGAACGGGCTGCGTCAGGCGAAGCTGTTCGCTCAGACGGCGGATGTGACCGGGGTCGTGCTGACGAAGCTCGACGGCACCGCCCGCGGTGGGATCGCGCTGGCGATCGCGCGCGAGCTGGAGCTGCCGGTGAAGTTGATCGGCGTGGGCGAGACGGTCGAGGACCTGCGGCCGTTCGACCCGGAGGATTTCGCCCGCGCGCTGATCGCCGAAGACTGACCTGGGAGGAGCGTACGGCCCCCCTTCGATCGCGGTTCCCGCTCGATCCCGCTGTCGTGCACGCCGCGAGGGGTAACCTGGAGATATGGAGATCTGGATCGTCTGGTTGGTGGTGGCCTGTCTGCTGGGCCTTGGGGAGATGCACCAGGGCGCCTTCTACCTGGCGCCGTTCGCGCTCGGGGCGGCGCTCGCCGCGATCGTCGCGCTACTCGGCGTCGGCGCGCCGCTGTCCGGGCTCGTGTTCGTCGCCGGATCGGGGATCGTGTTCGGGACGCTGCGCCCGGTCGCCCGCCGCCATCGGCGGATGCCGCCGTCGATTCGCACCGGCGCGGCGGCGCTCGTCGGCAAGCCCGCGCTCGTGCTCGAGCGGATCGCCAACGAGGAGGGCGTGGGCTGCGTGAAGATCGACGGCGGCGAGGTGTGGACCGCGCGCAGCTACGACCAGGACGAGGTGATCGACGCGGGCGAGCGCGTCGAGGTGATCGAAATACGCGGCGCAACCGCCCTGGTCATGCACTGACCCCGAGAAGGCAAACAAAGGAAACAAAATGGTCCTGCTCATAGTCGTCGCAGTCGTCGTCGTGTTCTTCCTGGTCGTGGCCGCACGTACCGTTCGGGTGATTCCCCAAGCCCGTGCCGGCGTGGTCGAGCGACTGGGCCGTTACAGCCGCACGCTCGAGCCGGGGTTGACGATCGTGACGCCGTTCATCGACCGCGTGAAGCCGCTCGTGGACCTACGCGAGCAGGTCGTGAACTTCGCGCCGCAGTCGGTGATCACCGAAGACAACGTCGTCGTGGGGATCGAGACGGTGCTGTACTTCACGATCACCGACCCCAGATCGGCGACGTATGAAATCGCCAACCCGTTGCAGGCGATCGAGCAGCTGACGGTCACGACGCTGCGCAACGTGATCGGCGGTCTCTCGCTCGAGGCGACGCTGACCGCGCGCGAGAACGTGAACACCGAGCTGCGCGTGGTGCTCGACGAGGCGACGGGCAAGTGGGGGATCAGGATCAACCGCGTCGAGATCAAGTCGGTCGACCCGCCGCAGGACATCAGGACGGCGATGGAGAAGCAGATGCGCGCCGAGCGCGATCGCCGCGCCGCGATCCTGACCGCCGAAGGCGAGAAGCAGGCGCAGATCCTCACTGCCGAGGGCGCCAAGCAGTCGGCAGTCCTCACCGCCGAAGGTGCCCAGCAGGCCGCGGTGCTCGACGCCGAGGGTGAGCGCCAGGCCGCGATCCTGCGCGCGGAGGGCGAAGCGAAGGCGATCGACACCGTCTTCAAAGCGATCCACGAGGGCAAACCGAACCGCGAGCTCTTGAGCTACGAATACCTGCAGATGCTCCCCCAGCTGGCGGAAGGCGACTCGAACAAGGTGTTCGTCGTGCCGAGCGAGTTCGCCGAGGCCTTCGGTGGCATCGGAGCGGCGCTGTCGCGGGGTGCGAACCCGGACAAGCTCACCGAGTAGCAGCCGGCGCGCCGAGCCCAGATGACCCCGGAATCGACCTTCTAGAGCCAGATGTTTGACTCGCTCGCCGAGAAACTGCAGGGCACGCTCGCCGATGTCCGCAACCACGGGACGCTGACCGAGGCGGACATCGACGGTGCGATGCGCGAGATCCGCCTCGCGCTGCTGGAGGCCGACGTCAACTTCAAGGTCGTCCGTCAGTTCACCGCCCAGGTGAGGGAGCGCTGCATGGACGCGGAGGTGGTCGGGAAGCTCAACCCGGGCCAGCAGGTCGTGAAGATCGTCGCGGAGGAGCTGACGAAATTGATGGGGGGCCCGCCCGCCCGCGGTGATGGAGGCGATGACGATGTCTCAGCCACCCTGAGCTTCTCCCCGAAACCGCCGACGGTGATCCTGATGGCGGGACTGCAGGGCTCGGGCAAGACGACCGCGACGGCGAAGCTCGCCAAGTACCTGCGTGAGGAGCATTCCTCGACCGTTGCGGTAGCCGC
>DATCFG010000123.1:0-2455 GCA_036509655.1 Solirubrobacteraceae bacterium
CGAGTTGAAATCGACCCCCCTCGGGTATCGCGGAGAAGCGCTCGCTCAAGAAGTCCCCGCCGAGGCTGCTCGGAGCTTGAAAGACCCCGGCGCCGGCGCCCATGTACGGAATCCAAGGTGTGCCGTAGATGCGAAGCCCGCACAGCTCGACCTTAACCTCGCCGTCTTGGAGGTAGTGCCAGGGCAGGTCCGCCGGGACGAACGGCTCGTGCGTGCGGGCGTAGATGAGGTCGTGATTGCCGGCGATGCCGACGACGTGCTTAGCCTCGATCCACCGCGTGGATGGTGAGTTGGGGCTGATCGTGATATTGGGCGGGTCGGTGGCTGCTGGCGAGGGCGGGCCGTCGGTGTTCGTGGTCTCGCGGAGCCGTTTGGGGGTCTTTGCCGTTCGGCGTCGCCGTTTGAGGGGAGTGTTTGTGCAGCGGTGAGCGCCGGGTGGTGGCCCGGGTCTGGGCTGGCGACTTCGATGGGCAGATCGCGCCGACGCGGACGCGGACGGTCAGGTCAGCGTGGGCAGCGCGCGGATTCTGGTCAGTGCGGCGAGCCAGTCTGTTTGCCAGGGCCAGCGGGCGGGGAGGTGCAAGGTCCACTGTCGACTGTGGCTGGTCAGCCGGCCGGGCATCGCGAGCATCCGTCGGCGGTTGGTGTGCGCCCGTCGAGGAGTGGTGGCGTCGGGGAGGCCGATCAGTTCGGTCCAGCGGTGCAGGTTGTGCGCGATCGCGGCGATCACCGTCCAGGCGGCGTTCGCGTTGAACTGGCCCGAGGGTGCGTGTGCGAGCGCTTGGTCGACGAGGTCGCGGATCTCAAGCTCGACGTTCGCGTGATCGCGATGCTCGGCCTCGACGATGGCGAGTGCTTCGGTGCGGTTGGTCAGCGCCGCGTAGTGACGCCAGGTCGGGAACAGTTGTGCTTGCGGGCCGACGAGACGGACGCGGCGGACGATCAGCCGCTCCCCCTTGACGGTGGTCTCGGCGATCTGCGCCTCCCCAGTCTTGGGGTAGTCGGGCAACGCAACCCATGCATCCTCAGCGATCACGTGGATCGCGGCCAAAGTTTGCGCGGTCAGCCGCACGCTGATCGAGTACAGCACGCCCTTGCCGGCGAGCCTGACACGCAGCGCCCGATTGTGAAACCCAGAATCGGCACGCAGCAGGATCTCCCCGCTGGCGCCGGCGCGACGAACACGGGCGATCAACTCATCGCTGAAGCGAATGATCCCGCGCTGGCTGTTGGCCTTCCCGGTCCGAAACCGCATGTGCAACACCTCGCCGCTACCCGCGCGCGTCGCGACCAACGGGTGATATCCGAGCTTGCTGGTGTACCCGTAGCTCGCGCCCTGCTTCTGCTTGCCGTGTACCTCCTGAATGAACGAGTCAACATCGATCACGAGGCGCTGCGGCCCGGGACCGGCGCCCGCCCGCCACGCGCGTCCCAAGAGCTCGCCGAGCACCCGGTCAAGCTGACGGACATGCCCGAAGGTGAACGCTCGCAAAAACGTCCCCAGCGTCGATGGGGCCATCACCCGATGACCGAGCACCCGCGCCGTGCGCCCGCTGCGCAGCACATCGCAGTCATCGATGCTGTCTGCGCCGAGCAGCATCGCGTGAACCAACGACATCACCTTGCGTCCCGGCCGGAAGTACCCAACGCGACGACCAAGGTCCACAAACTCGTTCACGAGCGCCTCGATCCCGAGCCTCCGAGCGAGCGTCGCCATGCCCAGCAACCCCGCATCGGCGACCGACCGATCATCATCAAACGCCACGTTGATCGCGTCCAGCGAATCCTTCACCATGTAGGTGACCTCCTGAGCGGGGCCGCGGCTGCCCTATACAGCTGCTTTTTCCCTGCTTAGGAGGTCAGTTAAACATCCCGACCGGACAGAACTCGCCATTGCGCGGTGGATCGAGGCTTAGTCGTTGATATCGATAACCGGCGTGATGTCCGGCAACTGCTGCCCTGGCTCGGCATGTTCGTTGGGGACCACCGCTGTCCCCAGAGCGAAGAACTCGATCACGTGGCTGCCCCAGCCGTGGTTGTTCTCGTCGAGCTTGACCTCGACGATTCCCAGAACTCCGTCACCGATCGCCTCGGCCTCTTTCTGCATGCGCTCCATCGCAAGTTCGCGCGCGTCATATAGGGCTTGGGTGTACTGCTCGAGTTCGACGTTCTGACCTGTCTGACGCATCGATTGCATCATTCCGCGATGAGCCACGTGGTACACGCAGTTGCCCATGACCAACCCCACCGGCCGCTTACCGGTCTGCATCAGGGTCCAGAACGCCTGCCCACTGAGATCGGAGGTGAACGGACGACCGTTCGGAGCGCGGTGAACCTTGCCGCCCTTGTGCTTGATCGCCGTGCCGATCGCGATGAACTCGGCCATGTCGGCGCCCCACTCGTAGCGCCCGACGTCGAGGCGGACCCCGACGATGCCGTCGGCGCCCAGTTGCTC
>DATCFG010000124.1:0-2990 GCA_036509655.1 Solirubrobacteraceae bacterium
TCGGATGGCGGGTGGCGATCAGCGTTTGACACCGCAGGTATCGCGCATTGCTGTCCTTCTGGTTGCCGTGAGTTGTGTAGCGATCGCCGCCATAGCCCCTGTCGCTGTACCGCTTGTTTACGGGGCTGGGTTCAGCGCAGCGGTTCCGATGCTGTTGATCCTTCTTCTCAACCCGATACCTGGCACTGTTGTGGCGGTATTGAGTTCTGCGCTCACCGGGTCTGGTCGGCCCGGAGCGACGCTCAAGCCGCAAGCGGTCGGACTTCTCATCGGTGCTCCACTGCTCGTGGTTCTGCTACCGCGCTTCGGAGGCCTGGGCGCCGCGGGGATCACGGTCCTGTCGAGCTGCATAACGGCGAGCTTGCTCCTGCGTGAGGCGCCTAAGGCGTTCGGCGGTTCATTCCGCGAGTACATCTTCCCTACACTGGGTGATCTCGGCACGCTTCGTAAGCGGATCCAACTTGAGCTGTTCTGATCTCTCAACCGAAACTGGCTGGCTTAAAAGCGAGTGGCGTACTTTCCCCTGTTCGACGCTTCTACGTGGATCGGAGCCGGTGTGACATCCACTCTGCCGTCTTGGCCGCCACGTACGCCCACGTGAGTGAGCGCTGGCGCTGTCGGGCGCGCTCTGCTCGCTCGGCGAAAGCGCTCGGGTCATCAGCGGCTTGTCTGAACACGTCCGCAACCCCTGCGGCGGCTCTCTTCGGGAGTGGGAATACCATCTCGTGCCAATTTGGAATCTCGAGTAACAGTCCGGTACGTGTGGCGGCGCACGGCAGGCCGATGGCCATGGCCTCCTGAAGTGCAAAGTGCCAGCCCTCGGAAACCGAGGTGGAGACAAAAAGATCTCCAGCAGCCATGATCTCAAACTGGCGCGCGCGGTCGAGAAGCGGATGAACCTGGATGCGCGCTCTTGAAGCCTGGCTGATCCCCGGTAAGGGCGCATCGATGGGGAGACGCGACCCGAGGATGTCCAACGTTAGTCCCAACTCTGCCCAGGCCGTCTCGAAGGCTCGGGCAAAGTCCGACCAACCCTTCCGCTCGATCAACGTCCCGCACCAGATCAATCTCCCTCGCCATGGTTGCGACCTCGACCTGCGGGCCCGAAGCGCCTCTGGTGTGGTGCCCCATCCAGTGGCGATGACCTGATCGCTGGTCTTCCACCCTTGCCGGACGACGAAGTCAGCATCGCCAGCGAGCGGTGCCACGAATCCATCTGCCGCCCTGACTGCCGACTCGACACTGCGCAGCCGCAGAACACCATGGTGTAAACGAGTTTTGAGGGAAATACGCCTGCCGTCAGCGTCGGCGCTCCGGCGTTCTTCGATGTAATCCGTGTGCTCCAACCCTGCAGTCCTCGCAATGCAGAGCGGGCGGTGCTTGCCGAGAACGCGGAAGAGCAGCGCGCCCGAGTGACCAACAGCGTCTATGACGTCATAGCGTCTTGCCGTCCTGCGTAATGAACGGGCAGCAGTAGCCGGCATGAGGTCGAGGCCCAGCGATTTGTTGCGAATCCCGACGAGATCCGCGTAGAACAGCTCATCGACTTCATGTCCGAGTTCCCGTAGGTGTGCATTGAGGCGGATCGTTGCCCCTGCCGCACCCCCGGCTTCGTCCCTCTCCGTCGGGTTTAGGCTGAGGATTCGCATGTTGTAATCAGCATATGCGTGGCCGCCTCACGTCCTATGAGTTCGTAGTGGTTCTCTTGGTGGTCCAGAGCCGAAGCCGCGAACAGGCCGTTTGCCTAGTACACGCGTCCGTAAGTTCGGTCACGCGGCGAGGGTGAGTTGTGGCTCGTGTGCGTCGATGCGGGCGAGGAGTCGGTCGAGGTCTGTGCGGGTGAACGTCCAGTCGAACGGCCGCGCGATTTGCCGGTAGTGATCGGCGAAGCCGAGCAGCCGTTCGGTGAGCTGGTCGAGTGAGTTGAAGTCGTTCGGGGTGAGCGCTTTTCTTTGCACGATCGAGAAGTAGAGCTCGATTTGGTTGAGCCAGGAGGCGTGGACTGGGAGGTGGATCAGCCGGGCGTTCGGCCAGGTCTCTTCGATCCGCCGGATCGAGGTCTTGCCGGCGTGCGAGCTGCCGTTGTCGACGATCCAGTAGACGGTCCGGGCTGAGGCGTAGGGCTCGACAGCCATTACCTGCTCGACCAGGCGGCCGAACGGGGCGATCCCGTTTTTTGGCTCGGCGCGGTCGAACAGGTTGGCGTGGTGGACGTCCCAGCCGGCGAGGTAGGCGAGCGTGCCGTTGCGCTCGTACTCGAACTCGACCCGGGCCGCCTGACCGGGCCTCGGCGGTAGCGTCGCATGGCGACGGCCGAGCGCTTGCAGCTGTGTCTTCTCGTCGGCGCAGATCACGTACTCGTCGGGGCGCAGCCTGCGGCCTTCGAAGCGGCGTTGGTAGAGGTCGAGCACCCGCCCGGCCTTCCAGGCGAACTGCGGGTCGCGGACGAAGATCCAGGAGCGCTGCTGCCACGGCTTCAACGCGTCGTCGTGCAGCCAGCGCCAGATCGTCGACGCTGACGCCTCGCTCAGGCCGCGCTCGACGACCAGCCGGTGCAGCTCAATACGCGAGAAGCGGCCCAGCGGCAGGCCGTGCGTCGCAGGCAACTCGCACGCGAGCGCTTTCACCTCGGCGACTTGCTCCGGGGGGAAAACGGCGCGGGCGGCCCGCGCGCTCACGATCCTCGAGACCAGCCAGGCGCTCCTCGAAGAACCGCTTCCGCCAGCGAGCGACGACCCTTGGCGCGGTCTCCAACCGCCGCGCGATCTCCGCAGTTGGCTGCCGATCGGCCGCGTAGAGGATCATCTTCGCCCGCACGACCACCTTGTGCGGGAGCGTGTAACACGCGACCCGCCGTTCCAACTCGGCCCGCTCCTCGCCGCTCAACTCGATCACATACCCGCTCCGCCCGGCCATGACCACCCAATTCAACGCCGACAGCACGGTCCCTTCAACGATCACGGACCGAACTTCGGGACGGGTGTACTAGC
>DATCFG010000125.1:0-13563 GCA_036509655.1 Solirubrobacteraceae bacterium
GGGTGGGCGCATGCGCCCACCCGAACCCCGCCACATGTGGCGGGGTTTTCGAAGATTCAGCTCCGCCAGCCGGCCGCATACCGCCTGCTCTCGGTTCGGTCTAGGGCCGGGGCATCAGGATCTGCTCGATCGACTCGGCTCGCATTGGGGTGGCCGCGCAGCGGATCAGCACGCCCATCAGCCAGGGGTCCTCCTCGGAGGTCTCGAAGCGCACCGGCATCTGTGTCAAGAGCGACTCGATCGCCTGCTCGCGCTTGACCCCGATCACGCCCCCGCGCGGCCCGGTCATGCCGACGTCGGTGATGTAGGCGGTCCCTCCCGGCAGCACGCGCGCGTCGGCGGTCGGCACATGCGTGTGGGTGCCGACGACCGCCGTCACGCGCCCGTCCAGGTGCCAGCCCATCGCGACCTTTTCCGAGGTGGCTTCGGCGTGCATGTCGACGAGGATCTGATCGACCTCCCCCAGCTCCCCGAGCGCGGTCTCGATCTCGGTGAAGGCGGACCGTCCCGCGCGCAGGTGCAGGTTGCCGCTGAGGTTCACAACGCCGAGGCGCTCTCCCCCCGCGCCCTCCACCACGCAGGCGCCGTGGCCGGGCTGGCCGCGCAGGAAGTTGGCCGGGCGCACGATCCGCGGCTCGGAGTCCAGGTAGGGGTAGATCTCGCGCCGGTGGTAGGTGTGGTTGCCGAGCGTGATCGCGTCGACCCCGCCCGCGAACAGCTGGTTGGCGGACTTTGGCGTGATTCCCAGGCCGCCGGCGACGTTCTCGCCGTTCACCACGACGAACGTCGGCTGCAAGCGTTCGCGCAGCAACGGCAGGCACTCGAGCAGCGTGCGACGCCCGATGCCGCCGACGAGATCCCCGACGAACAGGATCCTCACACCCCCACTGGGCCCGTCCTCGGAGGCGAGCGCCTCTCGCTCAGCCATACTGCGCCGATGACCGTTGGAGGGGCCTGACCATGCAGCGCACCGTAGTCCCCAGGTGGGTGCAGCTCGTGCTGCTGCCGGTGGCGCTGTTCGCGTTGTGGGCGCTCGCGAAAGCGGCCGGGAAAGTGCTGCTGATTTTTGTCATCGCCGCTCTCATCGCGCTGATCCTCAATCCCGTCGTCGCATTCGTGCAGCGCCCGCGGCTGCCTCGCGGGCTGGCGGTGCTGATCGTGTACGTCGCATTCTTCCTCACGTTGGTCGGGATCGGCTTTCTGCTGGCCAACCCGATCTCAAATCAGGTGCGCACGTTCACGAACAACCTCCCGCATATCGTCAAGGAAGCCAATACGACGATCGCAAACCTCCAGCATGAACTCAACGGTCGCGGGCTGCATCTGGAAATCGTCAAACAGGGCAAAACGGCGCTGCAGAGCCTCCAGGACAAAGTCGCCAAGAGCGCCGGCAAATTCGTCTCCTTCGGCGGCAGCCTGCTGACCGAAGCGGCGAGCGCGATCTTCGACCTCGTGCTCGTGTTCGTGCTCTCGGTGTACATGCTCGTCTACGGCGAGCAGATCGGCAGGCTCGTGCGCCGCGCGATGCCCGACGGCGATGGCACTCCGGCCGACGACTACCCGATCCTCGTCCAGCACGCGGTCTCGCGCTACGTCGGCGGCCAGCTGCTGTTCAGCGTGCTGATGGGCGCCTCCGCCGGCCTCTCGCTGTATGTGTTCGGGCTGCTCGGCATCTTCCCCGACGGGCGCAAATACGCGCTCGCGTTCGGGATGTTCTACGGGGTGATGGAGCTCGTCCCCTACATCGGCCCGATCCTCGGTGCGCTCCCGGCCGTGATCGTGGCGCTGTTCACCGACCCGATCGTGGGGTTGTGGGTCGCGCTGCTGTTCGTCGGCCTGCAACAGCTCGAGGGCCACGTCGTGGCGCCGCAGGTCTTCGGGCACACGCTGCGGATCAATCCGCTGCTCGTGATCTTCGCGCTGCTGCTCGGGCTGCAGCTGCACGGGATCGTCGGCGCCCTGATCGCGCTGCCGATCCTCGCGATCCTGCGCGAGACGGTCGTCTACCTCAGTCGCCACGTCGAGCTCGAACCGTGGGATCGAAAGCCCCGTGGATTCCTGTGAGTCGCGTCCGGCCCATCGCGATCGCCGGCCCGCTGCCGATTCAGGTTCCCCTCGCATCCCGCGATCGCTCCTGACATGAACGCCGCGAGCCCGGTCCTCAGCGTACGCGGTCTCACGATGCGCTACGGCGCGCGGGAGGCGCTGCACGACGTCAGCTTCGAGGCCGGCGCCGGCGAGCTGGTGGCGGTCGTCGGTCCCAACGGCGCGGGCAAGACGACGCTGCTCTCGATCCTCGCGGGCATCCGGCGCCCCAGCGCCGGCAGCGTCAGCTGGACTCCCCGCGGAGCCGGCTGGGGGGTTGGGTGGGTACCTCAAATCCCCGCGCTCTACTCGAAGCTCTCCGTCGCCGAGAACCTCGCTCTGTTTGCCCGCCTGGAGCACGTCGCCGATCCGGGCGCGGCGGTCGAGCGGATGCTCGAGCAGACCGGCCTGCGCGAGCGCGCCTCAGATCAGCTCTCGCACCTGTCCGGCGGCAACCGCCAGCGCGTGAACGTCGCGATCGGTCTGCTCTCGCGCCCGCCCGTACTCGCGCTCGACGAGCCCTCCGCCGCGCTCGACCCCGGCCAGCGCGAGCGGCTGTGGAGCTTCATCCGGGATCTTGTCGCCGAAGGCACGAGCGTCGTGTTCTCCACGCACGATGTCGGCGAGGTCTGGCGCTACGCGTCGCGCGCGCTCGTGCTCTCCGCCGGGCGGCTCCTATTCGACGGCACCCCCGCCGAGTTCCTCTCCGAGGCGCGCAGCGATCGACAGGGTGGAGCGGGAGGGGGTCCGGGTGGCGGTCGCGGCGGCGATCGGCTGGGTGGAGGGGAAGGGGACGCCGACGGGGATTCGGCTGGGGGTCATGGCGGGGGGGATTTCGAGGACGCGTTCGTCTCGTTCCTGCGTGCGCGAGGCGAGCGATGATCTCGCTACTGCGCAAGGACCTCCTGATCCTCCGCCGCTCGCGCCTGATGGTCGCGCTGCTCGTCGTCTACCCCGTCGCGATCGCATTGTTGATCGGGCTGGCGCTGTCGCGCGGCCCCTCCAAGCCACGCGTCGCGGTCGTCAACGAAACCACCCCCGGCGCGCGCGTCGAAGTCGGCGGGCGCAGCGTCGACGTCAGCGCGTACGCCACCCAGCTCTTCAACCAGGTCGAAGCCGTGCCGACCGCCACGCGCGCGCAGGCCGTCGCGAAGATCCAGTCAGGCGATGTGCTCGCCGCCGTCGTGATCCCCCACGACATCGCCGCGCGGCTCTCCTCCGACGTCTCCCAGGCCGATCTCGAAGTGCTCTACAACGGTGACGCGCTCGAGCAGTCGCTCGTGCAATCCTCGCTCGATTCCGCGCTCGCGCAGGCGAACCTCGGCTTCTCCGAACAGATCCAGCACGCCGCCGCCCAGGCGATCGGCCTGTTGCTCAAGGGCGGCAATCTCGGTGTGCTCGGCGCGCCGGCAAACCTCGTCGGGCTCAGCCAGATCCCCTCGCTGCTGCGACGCGTGATCGCCCATCGGCCTCCCGGAGCGGACCGCGCCGCGCTGGAACGAACGCTCGCGTTCGCCACCTTCGCCGCCGAGAACCTCACTCTCTCGAAGACGGTCCTGCAGACGATCAGCCAGCCGATCGCCGTCCATACCAAGCTCCTCCACGGCCGTCGCACGCCTCTGAACACGTTCGCCGTCGTGGTCGCCGTCGCCGTCTCGGAGATGTTCATCGGCCTGCTCCTCGCCGCCGGCGCGGTTGCGCTCGAGCGCGAAGAGCACGTGCTTGCACGTCTGCTCCGCGGGGGGGTCGGCGCCCACGCCCGCGCCGTGCTGGTCTCTCGTAACGCGCTCCTCGCCGAGAAGGTTCTACTCGCTGCCGCCTGCTCGTTCGTGGTCGCCTTCGCGATGCTCGCCGGGATCGGCGCCTTCGTCCACCTCGACTCCTCGCGCGTTCCACTGTGGCTCGCCGCGCTCGTCCTCGCCGCACTCGCCTTCGCCGCGCTCGGCGTATCGATCGGCGCGCTCGCGCGCGAGGTGCGCGCCGCCTCGCTGCTCGCCTTCCTGCTCTCGCTCCCGCTCGCCTTCCTCGCGCTCGTCCCCTCGGGGTCGGTCGGCGGCGGCCTCTACGACGCGATCTCCGCGGTCTCCTTCGTGTTCCCCTTCAAGGCGGCCCTCCAGGCGCTCGACGCCGCCGTCAACCAATCTTCGCCCGCCCTGCCGATCTCGCTCGCGCACCTCGCCGCGCTCGTCGTGCTGTTCGCCGCGCTCGCGCGCGTCGGCCTGCGGCGCTTGGATTAATCCCTGTCCGAAAACTCCTCCGCTCAGGTTCGGCAACCGCTGAGGAGGGATGCCGGAGTTTTCGGACGGTCTCTAGCAGGGGTATCCTGGGGGAGGATGGCTTTTCCCCAGACCCGGATGCGCCGCCTGCGCTCCAGCGCTTCGCTACGTGGACTGGTACGCGAGACCGAGCTGCGTGCCGGTCAGCTCGTGCTGCCGCTGTTCGTCTCCGAGGATGGGTCCGGCGATGGAACCCCTGCCCACCCGAACCTCGCCCACCCGGACCCCACCCACCCCGCCTCACCCACCCGTGAGCCGATCGCGACGGATCAGAACCCCGCCCCCCCCTTTGAGCGCCTGTCGATCTCGGCCCTGCTCGACGAAGCCCGCGAGGTGGCCGCGCTGGGGCTCGCCGGCGTGATGCTGTTCGGGATCCCCGCCGCGAAGGACGCCGAGGGCAGTGGCGCGTGGGACGAGGAGGGCGTGATCCAGACCGCCGTCCGCGCGCTCAAGCGCGCGCTGCCGGAGATGCTCGTGCTCACCGACGTGTGCCTCTGCGAGTACACCGACCATGGCCACTGCGGCGTGCTGAAGGATTTGGACTCCCACCCACCCGGCGGATCGCTCGCCTCCGCCGATTTGTCCCCGATCGTGGACAACGACGCGACGCTCGAGCTGCTCGCGCGCGTCGCGGTCAGTCACGCCCGCGCGGGCGCCGACCTCGTGGCTCCCTCGGACATGATGGACGGCCGCGTCGGCGCGATCCGCGGAGCACTCGACGAGGAGGGCTTCGCCGACACCCCGATCCTCGCCTACTCAGCCAAGTTCGCCTCCGCCTTCTACGGCCCCTTCCGCGACGCCGCCGGCTCGGCCCCGGCGCGCGGCGATCGCCGCGGCTACCAGATGGACCCGGCCAACGGCCGTGAGGCCGTGCGCGAGGCGCTGCTCGACGTGGAGGAGGGCGCGGACATGGTGATGGTCAAGCCCGCGCTCGCCTACGGCGATTTGATTCGCGCGGTCAAGCGCGCCACACGCCTGCCGGTGGCGGCCTACAACGTCAGCGGCGAGTATGCGATGGTCAAGGCCGCCGCCGCCGCCGGCTACCTCGACGAGCGGGCCGCGGTCTTGGAGATACTCACCTCTCTCCGCCGCGCCGGCGCCGACACGATCATCTCCTACCACTCCAAGGACGCCGCCCAATGGCTAGCCGAGCAGAGCTGACCCCAGATCGCGCGAGCGCCGCGATTCCAAAGACCCGCTCGCGCAAGGACGGGGCGGCCGTGGCGCTCGACGACCTCGACCGCAAGCTCCTCAACCTGATGCAGGGCTCCTTCCCGCTCGAGCCTCGCCCCTTCGCCGCGGTGGCGACGGCCGCCGAGGCCTCCGAATCGGAGGTGCTCACCCGCGTGCAGCGCCTGCTCGACGAGCGCATCGTCCGCCAGGTAACCCCGATCTACGACACGCGTGCGCTGGGCTACGGGTCGATGCTCGTGGCGGCCAAGGTCGATCCCGAGAACCCGTGGCAGGCGGCGAAGATCGTCAACTCGCATCCCGGCGTTTCCCACAACTACCTGCGCAACCACGACTTCAACATGTGGTTCACGCTCGCCGTCGAGCCGGACTCGCGCCTCGGCCTGGACGGCACGCTGGACGTGCTCCAGCGGCTCACCGGCGCCGAGTCGATCCGCCAGCTGCCGACGCTCAAGCTGTTCAAGATCCGCATGGACCTCGAAATGGAGGGTGGCACCAAGGCGCTCACCAGCGAGGGTGTCGCCGTCGAGCCGATCGACCTCGAGCCCGTCGCCTACGACGAGCTCGACAAGGACGTGATCCGCGCCTCCCAGGGCAACATGCCGGTGGTCTCCGAGCCCTACGCCCCCGCCGCCGCGCGTCTGGGCATGAGCATCGAGGCGCTGCTCGAGCACATGCGCGGCATGCGCGAGCGCGGCCTGCTGCGCCGCGTCGCCGCGATCCTCTACCACCGTCGCGCGGGGTTCTCCGCGAACGGGATGGGCGTCTGGAAGGTCTCCCCGGATCGGATCGGAGAGCTCGGCCCGCGGATGGCGTCCTTCCGCGGGATCTCCCACTGCTACGAGCGCCCCACCTACGAGGATTGGCCCTATTCGGTCTTCACGATGGCCCACGGCCGCTCGAAGGAGGAGTGCGATGCGGTGCTCGACGCGATCGCCGAGCAGACCGGCATCCACGAGCGCGCGACGCTCTACTCGTCGACCGAGTTCAAGAAGATCCGCCTGCTCTACTTCACCGACGACTTCAAGAATTGGGAGTCCGAGCACGCGTGACCGGCCGGCCGCGGCTTGCTTCGATGGCACCGATCGGCTTCCCTGAGCGCCGCTCCGACAACACCCGTGAGCACTTCGCTCGCTGACGTGCGCTCGGCGGAGCTCTACCGCCGTGCGCTTCTGCTGCTGCCCGGCGGCGTCAACTCGCCCGTGCGCGCGATGGGAGCGATCGGCCGCACCCCGATCTTCGTCGATCGCGGCGAGGGCGCCGAGCTGATCGACGTCGACGGCAACCGCTTCGTCGACTACGTCTGCTCCTGGGGCCCCCTGATCCACGGGCACGCCCACCCCGCGGTGCTCGACGCGGTCGCCGGGGCGGCGGCGAAGGGCACGAGCTTCGGCGCCCCCACCGCCGCGGAGGTCGAGCTGGCGGCGGAGGTCGCGCGCCGGATCGACGGCGTCGAGATGCTGCGGATGACCTCCTCGGGGACAGAGGCGACGATGACCGCCGTGCGGCTCGCGCGCGCGGCCACCGGGCGCGAGCGGCTGCTCAAGTTCGCCGGCGCCTACCACGGGCATCTCGACTCGCTGCTCGCGCAGGCGGGCTCGGGTCTGGCCACCCAGGCGCTGCCCGCGAGCCCGGGCGTGCCCGCGAGCGCGGCCGCGGCCACGATCGTCGTGCCGTGGAACGATCCGGACGCGCTGCGCGGGGCCGTGGAGCGGTCGACCGGCCGGGACGAGCTCGCGCTCGCGGCGATCATCGCCGAGCCGCTGCCCGCCAACATGGGCCTCGTCCCGCCCCGCGAGGGCTTCCTCGAGCTCCTCCGCGAGCTGGCCGACAGCTGCGGGGCATTGCTCGTCCTCGACGAGGTGATCTCGGGCTTTCGCGTCGCCCGCGGCGGCGCTCAGGAGCTCGCGGGCGTGCAAGGAGATCTCACGATCCTCGGCAAGATCCTCGGTGGCGGTCTCCCCGCCGCCGCGGTTGGCGGCGGGGCCGATCTGATGCGCCTGCTCGCCCCCGCCGGCGAGGTGTACCAGGCCGGCACGCTCTCCGGCAATCCGCTCGCGGTCGCGGCGGGCCTCGCCACGCTCGCCCTGCTCGACGAGCCGGCCTACCTACGCCTCGCCTCGATCACCGACCAGCTCGCCGCCGGCCTGCGCGAGGCCGCTACCACAGCGGGGCGTTCCGTCCAGGTCGCGAGCGTCCCCGGCCTCCTTACCGTCTTCTTCTCCGAGCGCCCCGTCCTCTGCTTCGACGACGCGCGCGCCTGCGACCTGGACGCCCACGGGGCCTGGTGCCGCGAGCTGCTCTCGCGCGGGGTCTATCCGCCGCCCTCCCAGTTCGAGGCGTGGTTCCCCTCGCTCGCGCACACCCCCGAGCAGATCGAGCGCACCGTCGCCGCCGCCACGTCCGCCTTCGCGGAGCTCCCGTGAGCGCCGCGCCCACGCCCCCCACGCCCACTCCCGCTCGCTCGTCCGCCGCGTGCGCCTCGCTGCAGCGACTTCGTGCGCTGCTGCTCGCCGAGGGCGGCCTGATGGCCACGCTCGTCGATCCGCAGGCCACTCCAGGCGCCGATCCGCAGGCCGCTCCAGGCGTCGATCCGCAGGCCGCTCCAGGCGCCAATCCGCACGCCGCTCCAGGCGCCGATCCGCAGGACGGGCCCGCGCAGCTCGCCGCCGTGGGCCCACGCGCCGAGGGGGCCCGCGAGGACTACGAGCTCGTGATCGAGGCGATCTACGAGGGCTACCTGCTCCACTACGGAGCAGCGCGCGTGGCGCGCACGCCCGATCGGGACCTCGCCCTACTGGCGGGCGACCGGCTGTACGCGCTCGGGCTGGCGCGCCTGGTCGCGCTCGGCGACGTCGCGGCTGTGGCCGAGCTGGCCGATACGATCACGCTCAGCGCGCTCGCGCAAGGCGCCGCCGCGCCGGAGCTGGCCGACGCGGTCTGGACGGCCGGCGCGCTCGCGCTCGGATGGGGGTCGAGCGCGGCTCATCGCCGCGCCAAGAACCTCGTGCGCGCGGGCTCGCCAGAAGCGGTCGAGGCGATGCGCACAAGCGCCACGGGCCTCGCCACGTCGCGCTGAATCGCGCCTCGATATTGTTTGCGCCCCGTGCCAGACAAGCACACCCAGCACAAGTCCAAGTACACCGCCGATCGGATGATCCCCGGTGCCTTCGAGGGCGAGACGGTGACGCGACGCCGGTTCATGACCGTGAGCTCTCAGGCGATGGGCGGGATCGCGGCGGCCTCGTTCGCGCTGCCCGCGCTCGGCTTCGCGATCGGGCCGATCTTCAAACAGCCGTCGCACTCCTGGCAGGACATCGGCTCGACCGAAGATTTCGTCGAGGACAACTACCTGCCGGTGGTGATCACGCTCACCGCGGGGATCGGCGAGGCCGGCAAGTCGACCGCCTACGTGCGCCAGCACAACCCGGCGGTCGACACCGATCCGTATGACCGCAACACGCCGTACGTCGCGATCTCGACGCGCTGTGCGCACCTCGGCTGCCCCGTACGCTGGGTCGACGCGGCGGAGCGCTTCATCTGCCCGTGTCACGGGGGTGTCTACGACCTGCTCGGGCGCCCCGTGACCGGCCCCCCGGTGCGACCGCTCGACCGCTTTCCCACGCGCGTCAGCGGGAACCGGGTCGAGCTGTACAGCCAGCGTTTCAGCGTCAACAGCGAGCTCCGCCGCTTCTCCCCGCGCGACCCGGGGGAGACGCTCGACGGAATCGGCCAGTACCTCTACCCATCGCGCCCCGACGCGCGCAAGACCTACTAGCCGATGCCCAAGCTTCCCGCACCCCCCCTGCCGGCGCCGCTGAAGGCGCCGCCCCCGCGCCCGGGAGAAGAGAACGGCAAGGGCGGCGTGGCCGAGGGCGCGAAGGCGGCCGGGATCAACGTCGTCGATTGGGTCGACGAGCGCACATCGCTGAGCGGCGGCGCCCGCTGGTTGATGTTCCGCAAGGTGCCGAAGGGCACCAACTGGTTCTACACGCTCGGCTCGGCGACGATGTTCGCCTTCCTCTCGCAGGCGGTCACGGGCGTGTTTCTGGCGATGTACTACCGCCCGGAACCGGCGGGCGGGGCGTATGAATCGATCCGCTACATCACCAACGACGTGTTCCTCGGCCAGTTCGTGCGCGGCATGCACAAGTGGGGTGCGAGCGTGATGGTGGTCCTCGTGTTCCTGCACATGGGCCGCACGTTCTTCTTTGGCGCCTACAAGTATCCGCGCGAGCTGAACTGGGTGATCGGCGTGGTGCTGTTGATCCTGACGATGGCGATGGGCTTCACCGGCTACCTGCTGCCGTTCGACGAGCGCGCGTACTGGGCGACGACCGTCGGTGTGAACATCAACGGCACCGGTCCGCTGATCGGCCCCTACCTGAGTGACTTCCTGCGCGGCGGTCCCGAATTCGGGGCGACCACGCTGTCTCGCTTCTACGCGATCCACATGCTCCTGATCCCGGGTCTGCTCGCCGCGCTGATCGGCGCCCACCTCTATCTCGTGGCCAAGCTCGGTACCACTGCGCCGCCGTGGATCAAAGCCGAGCAGAGCCCCGAGCTGCGCAAGGCGGAGGCGTAGTGGCTGCCCACCCCCACGCGCCGGTGCGCTTGCGAGCGCACCGCTGCATCCAACCCCGCACGCTCGCGCGATGAACCAGCGCGAGAAGGAGGAGTATCTCCGCGAGTACGGCGTCCTGAAGTCACAGGGCAAGCCGTTCTTCCCCTACGCGATCGCCAAGGACTCCGCGATGGCATGCGTGGTGATGGCGGTGATCATCGCGCTGTCGCTGATCTTCGGTGCCGAGCTCGGCCCGAAGGCCAACCCGGCGTCGACGAGCTACGACGCGCGACCCGATTGGTACTTCTTCTTCCTGTTCGACGTCCTGCGCATCATCAGGACGCCGAGCATCGTGCCGCTGGCGACGATCGGCGTCCCGACGATCGCGATGATCCTGCTGTTCCTGCTGCCGTTCTACGACCGCCGCGCGGAGCGCCGGCCGGAGTACCGTCCGATCGCCACCGTCGCCGGCATCTTCGTGATCGGGGCGATGGCCTACCTCACCTACCAGGGCGCCAACGCCGGTACTCCGGACGCGCTGGAAATAGCCACGCCGGCGGCGGTGATCGCGAACGGGCCGACGGCAGTCGCGAAGTGGAACGAAGGAAGGCTCGTGGTCGCCCAGTCCGGCTGCGAGGCGTGCCATACGATCGGCGACAACGGCAACCCCGGTCCGGGCCCCAACCTCACGCACATCGGCTCGCGGATACCGAGAGAAGGGATCGCACGCACGCTCGTGAACCCCACCGCGCCGATGCCTTCGTTCAAGAACCTGCCGCCGCAGCAGTTCCAGGCGGTCCTCAGCTTCCTTTCGCAGCTGAAGTAGCCGGCGAGCCACGCCAGCCAATGGTTCCCGACGGATCACCACCAGGCGCCGGGGCCGGCCATTCTCCCGTGAACACCCCCGAGCACGCGTCGACCAACGGGTTCTCGGCGGAGGGCGAGGCGAGCAGGGAGCGGGCCTCTTCTTCCGAGTCATCGCCCGGGACCCTCGAGGCGGGGGAGGTGCGGGCGATGTTCGACCGCATCGCGCAGGTATACGACCTGGTGAACACCGTGATGACGGCCGGTCTGCACCACCGCTGGCGCGAGCGCGCGGCGGATCTGGCCCGCGTCGGTCCGGGCGCCCGCGTGCTCGACGTCGCGACCGGCACGGGCGATCTGGCGATCGAGCTGGCCGGCCGCGTCGCTCCCGGGGGGGAGGTGGTGGGCAGCGACTTCTCCGAGGCGATGCTCGCGCGGGCGCGACGCAAGCCCAAGCCCGCGGGCGCAGGGCTGCGCTTTGAGTGGGGCGACGCGCTCGAGCTGCCGTTCGCAGACGGGGCCTTCGACGCCGCCACGGTCGGCTTCGGCGCCCGCAACTTCTCAGATCTCTCACGCGGCCTGGAGGAGATGATCCGCGTCGTGCGCCCCGGCGGGCGCGTGGTCGTGCTCGAGTTCACCTCGCCCACACGTCCGCTGCTGTCGAGGTTCTACAGCCTGTGGTTCGATCGCGCCGTGCCGCTGCTCGGGCGCCTGGCGGGAGATCCCGCCGCCTACTCCTACCTCCCCAACTCGGTCAAGCGCTTCCCCGCTCCCGCGGCGCTCGCGGCGGCGCTCGAGCGGGCGGGCCTGCGCGAGATCGGCTACCTGCGCACCGCCGGAGGCATCGTCGTGATCCACCACGGCACGGTCCCTCCGGAGGGGAGTTGAGCGTCGCGGTGGCTCGCCCCGCCGCAGAACGCCCCACCGGGGGCGAGCGCCCCCCCGCTGTGGGGGTCGGTGCGGATACGGAGATCGATACCGATACGGACGGCGGCTCCGATCGCGACGGCGTCGAGGCGCTCCTCCACGGCGGGGGCGAGCGGCTGCGCGAGCGGATGGCCCGCGTCGAGCTGCATCTGGAGCAGGTGACGGCCGCCGCGGGCGCGCCACTCGCGGTGCATTCCAGCGCGACGATCATGGCCGGCGGCAAGCGGCTGCGCCCGTTGCTCGTTGTGCTCGCGGCCGAAGCCGCCGGCCCTGACCCGGACGGCGCGGCCGCGGAGGAACACCTGACCCGCGCCGCGGTCGCCGTCGAGCTCGTGCACTCCGCGACGCTCGTGCACGACGACGTGATCGACGTCGCGCCGTTGCGGCGCGGGCGTCCCACCGTGGCCGCCACAGCAGGTCGCCAGATCGCGATCGCAACCGGCGACCTGCTGTTCTCGCGCGCTTTCGCGGAGCTCGCCCGCAACGAGGATCCCGCCCAGCTGCGGGCGCTCTCGGTCGCCAGCTCCGCCCTTGCCGAGGGGGAGTTGCTCCAACGCGAGGACGCCTATGCGCCGCGGGTGGCGCCCGAGCGCTACATCAGGCGGTGCGAGCTGAAGACGGCCGCGCTGTTCGAAGCGGCGTGCCGGCTCGGCGCGCTCGCCGTCGCGGGTGCGGCGGGGTTCGGCTCACCCGATCTCGAGGAGGTGCTCGGCCTCTTCGCGCGGCGGATCGGGTTGGCCTTCCAGATCCTCGACGATGTGCTCGATGTCTCCGGCCCGGTCGAGCGTACCGGCAAGGCGCGCGGCACGGACCTGCTCGACGGGACCGTCACGCTGCCGCTGATCCTCGCGCGTGAGCGTGATGCCGAGCTCGCCGGGGTCGACCTGCGCGGCCTGCGCGGCGCGCGCGAGGCGGAGGAGCTGTGCGAGCGGATCGCGGCCACCGGCGCGCTGGCGGCGGCCAGGGAGCGCGCACTGAGCGTCGTCGCCGAGGCCAAGGCGGCGCTCCCCGTGAGCCTGCCCGGGGATCGCGCGGCGCCCCTGGAAGGGGTGGCCGACGCGGTGGTCGAACGCTACTCCTGAGAACGCGGTCCGACGGGCGCTACAGGAAGTCCGACGGGACAATCAGGTCCGCGTCGAGCGCACGGATGAAGAACTCGACCTCGTCCTCCATGTTGGCCTGTGTGAGTTGCTTCAGATCGTTCAACAGCGCGTTGGTCGCGCTGTCCAACTGCTCGTCCAGTTCCTCGACGACAGCCTGCTCGAAGACCCCCTCGCGGAGCGCCTCGCACTCGGGGCAGCGCAGCGCGATGCGCCAGTGGCGCGGGCCTTCCTCGACCCAGTCGAGCGGGTATGCGAGCTCGCTGGCGCAGTGAAAGCAGACGTGCAGCGGGTCGGGGGCGTGACCGCTGTCAGGGTCGGCCACCGGAGGTCGATCGCGATAGACGACGTCGATCTGCTTGCCGCTGGACAGCTGCACGCGATGGCGGGTGTGATTGCTTCTGTCGGAGCTCATGGTCTGATCACGAACTCATCGACCTCCGCGCGCGCCGCCTTTAGCGCGCTGGCGGCGGCTAAGGGCCTATCTCGATAGGGCCGCACGTCTGTGCCGGCCGGGGCCCTTCGCGGGGCGTCGTCCTCGGGCTCGACATGGCCCACCATGCCTTCGCCCTTGCGTCCTACCCCCGCTCGACCCCCGAGCACCCCAACCGCACGC
>DATCFG010000126.1:0-14428 GCA_036509655.1 Solirubrobacteraceae bacterium
TGAGAGCAGCGCATCTCCGCCGCGATCTCCTCGTAGGAGCGCTCATCGAGCACCCTCGCGGCGAGCGCCTGGCGCAGTGGCACGGGCAGGCCGTCGATGAGCACGAGAATTTCCTCGTCGAGGCTCGCAAGCTCCTCCACACGGTCGAGATCGGCGTCGGTCAACTCCACGGGCTCGAGGCGCAGCCCGCGGCGGGCGGAGTCCTCCACGCGCTTTCGTCGGCGGCTTTCCAACAGCTTGTTGCGCGCGATCCACGGGCACGCCGCACTCGCCTCACGCTGATAGGCATGGTGCTACTATGATTAGCACAATGCTCGAGCCCATAGATCGCTCAGACCCCGCGTCCCTGCACGATCAGGTCGCCGCCCAGATCCGTCGCGCGATCGCCGATGGCGAGGCACAGGCCGGGGAGCGCCTACCGCCCGCGCGGGATCTTGCGGCGGTCATGGGCGTCAACACAAACACGGTCTTGCGCGCGCTTCGTGCTCTGCGTGAGGAAGGCCTCCTTGAGTTCCGCCGCGGACTCGGCGTGCGTGTCAGTGGCACTCCGCAACGCGGCGCGGTGACCGCGCGTGCTCGCGAGCTCGTCGGCTTCGCGCGCCAGCAGGGCTACCAGCAAGACGAACTGATCACGATCATCCAGAACCTCCGCTGATGTCGCTACTGATAACCGACAAGCCCGCCGGCCACACAACAAACAAGACCGGCCCCGACCAAGGCGTGATCGAGGAAGCCAGGCAACGCCAGCATCGACGCCACATACGCGCCGTACTGGTGGGCGCGCTCCTGCTTGGCGGCGTCGGTCTTTTGCTGGCTCACATGGCGAGCAGCGGAACGGCCTCGAAAACGTCGCCGAGCACGGCTGGCTCTCTGCCCGCGGTTTCGCACGATGGATCGCTTCAGGCTTCTCTGTCGCCCAACCTGGAACCGGGCCGGCCGGGCTGGTGTGTATCTGCTGTGGTGCATGGCGCGGCGCTCGGCTTCGGGTGCGCTTCTCTGATCACGCGTGCCCACCCGTTTCTGGGCGAAGGCTGGGCGTGGGCTCCGGGCGCTAGATATTCCACGAGCCTGGTGCTCACGCTTGCGAAGGTGAAATCCATCCTCTTCAACGGGAACCGCGTTCTGACGCGCGCAGTTCCCGGCGTGCCTTTTGGCCTGCGTGTAGCGGTGCCGGAAAGGCCCGTTCATGTCCGCCCCGTGCCGGGGTCCGTGCGGATGGCCAGAGTAGGAGCAGGACGGCTCACGCTGGGACCCGCGCGAGTGGTCACAGTAGACGGCAGGCGGGTGGCGGAAGGGGCAGAAACCAGGGAGGCGATGCCGGTTCGGTATTGGCAGCAACCCGAAGCCCCACCGCATGGTCTCTGTGAGCTGCATGCTTCCGCACTGAGCGGGCTCCTCGAGAAGTGGGGCGGGGTCGTGACCGCAATCAGAAGCACCCCTGGCCAGATAGCCGGAGATGGCTTCGTGCCTTGCCTTGACACCGGGTACATGCTCGACGGGCATGCAATCCAGGCTGCAATCCTGCTGGACGCCTCCCAGCCAGCTCACAAGTTGCCCGGGCCGATACCCGGCCTCCTCGGCATCCCCCAGGATCCCGGCTTCTACAACACCGCGCCCAGCCTCGGATACCTCAACCCAATGACCGCCAAGCGCCAAGGCAACGCATGGATTGTCGTCGCGGGCGGTGGGCGCAACGCTGAGGGAGCACGGGTGCGGCTGCTGCAACACCTCACGGTGACACTACCGTTGTAACGAGCAGACCAAGTTCGACGGAGGCCCGTAACAAGCATCCCTGCTTCTGTCGGTGGGTGTCGCGAGCGCATCCAACCCCGAAGCGGTGCGCGAAGAACCGCCCTTCGCCTCATGCAGCGCTCCTGGTCTCAGCTTGCGCTGATAGCTGACGAGCGCTCGAGCGGCCTGCTCGATCACGGCCCGATACGGGTCATTTGACCGTCTGCTTGGCGGAGCAGTGCAACGCCGGGACGCATTCGACACGCGCGTGAGGGTGAGCTCTGAACCTGAGCAGTCGTTCGGTCTGCGGGTTCAGCGCGAGATGCTTGTATTCATGGAAGATCGTCGTGGAAGTGGGCGCTTGCGGTTGCTGGTCGTAGCGTGTCGTGAGCTCGACCGGGGCGCCGGTCTTCGGGTCAACGAGGATCCGTGCTGACGGGTTCAGCCGGGTGAACCGGAGGGGTGCGGGTTCAGTTCGCTGGACACTGCCGGCTTCCAGGACTGTGAGGGTCTCGCCGTTCAGCTGCAAGTGTCCGGCTTCGTGCACGCGGCCCGCGGCATAGAGCTCGCGGAGTGCTAGGACAGGGTCTTCGGTGGTCACCGCGCACGAGGGTGACAGCCTGCAGTTGACGCTTTCGGGAGAGGTATTGCCCCTGAAGGCGAGAAAGCCCTTGAAGACCGTATTCCTGGTCGAGCTGTATGAGTTGTTCGTTTCGCCGCTGGCTATGCGTACAGTCGCCTGTTCATAGATCCCTCTTTGCGCGGCCTGCCCGCCATGCAAATGGCTCGTGACTATTTCGACACGCCGGCTGCGTAATCCAGACCGCCACACCTGTGCGCGAGATTCGATGCTCGAGGTTCTCCTCCCGGACCCAAAGGTCGATCGAGTGCTCGTCGTGTAGTACACGATCCCGCCGGCGGGATCGGTTGCGGCGTACGCGCGCTGTACGAGCGATATACCTCCACCGGTGCGGGAAACGACAGCGGCGATCGCCAGCACAATCGCAACCGCGATCATGCCCGCGACTATCCGCCGGGACCGCACCAGGGGAAGCGTCAGGCGCCAGTCTGGAGCACCTGACTTGCCTCTGCGAACGGGCGATGGCCCCTCAGCAGAGCGCTCGTCGAGTCCGCTGAGAAACTCATCCAGGTCGGGTTGCGTGCAATCAAACACGGGATTTGCGGCGCGCAGCCGCTCGAAGACGTCGCTCATCGCAGAGACTCCATGGTCGTGGTGGATGGTTCTTCGTGCTCTATCCGCTGCAGTGAGTCCGCGAGGCGCCGCCGGGCGCGATGCAGCCGCACCGCGAGAGTGCGTCTGGAGCATCCGAGGGCTTGGGCCATCTGCTCGGGCTCGAGCTCATCCCAGGCGGCGAGCAGCAACAGCTCACGGTCGTCCCCGCTCAACTCCCCGAGAGCGCGTGCCAGCGAACGATCGGGTACACCATCGAACTCCCAAGCATCGAGCACATCACCCGCCTGGCTCAGTCGCTCCTGCAGCGCGACCCTGCGACGGCCCGCACGACGCTGGTTGGCGAGCACACGTCGCGCACACGCCAACAGCCACGGCAGCGGGTCAGACGGCACGTCATCCAGGCGCCGCCAGGCGATCATGAACACCTCGCTGACGGTCTCATCGGCTGTGGCTGGATCTATCCGCCGAAGCGCGTAGGCCCGCACGGCGGCTGCGTGGTTGACGAACAGTTTCTCGAGGTGCTCACGGCGCCGCAGTTTGCTCACGCTCTTACTATGTCCACAACAGGCCGAGGATTACACCGAGACCAGAACCAGAGCCCGTAGGTCAAACTCTCGGTGCAACCTCATCTTTGACCAGCAGAGCCGACGGCGGTGCCTTCGGCGTGCAGCGCGTCGAGCAGTAGCGCGTCGATCGAGGTTGACGGTCCTTGCACGACGAGCCACGCTCGTCCGGCGCGTCTGGCCAGCAGCGGTCCGTCCGCCCCGCCGTCCTCGGCGAAGATCCCTGGGTTCCCGGTGGGTGTGAGGCCGGGCAGCGCGGGCGCTACACGGTGCGGATGCTGCGCGTCCAGGAGGATCGCGGCTGAGGCCGCTTCGGTATAGCCCTTGATCGAGTACCAGCTGCGCGCGCAGCTGAACAGCACGTTCGCGCTCACGCTGGCGCCCAGGATCGCCGCAGGCCGTCGCGAGCAGCAACTCGTCGTCGTCTCGGGGATCGTCGTCTGAGCCCACTACCAATACCTTGCACGACACGCTCGTTTGTGACAGCTACGGCAGCGCGAAGGAGAAGCGGCCGACCGTCTGCCCCGGAACGGGGCCTGTCAACGGCCCCGGCTGGCGGCCGAAGATGACGCGGCCGCGAACCACACCATGACACCCGGGTCGCTGCTCGACGAATAGCGTGACGCGGATGACTTGCCCGCGGGCGACGTCGCGCTCGATCGGCAGGCCAGACGTGCCCAACTCGCCACAGCTCCGAGTCTGCGGCGGGAACTGTTCCACGGCATACGCGGTGTTGGCGTTGCGGACCGCAGCGGGTGCAGCGAACGCAAGGTCGAGGTCATAGCCGTGGGATGCCTTGTGCGCCTTCAGCGTGACCGTCGTGTGCAGCCCAGGCGCGACGTGCGAGCTGGCCGGCGGTGGCGTGCTGGATCGTGAGCTCGTGCAGTCCGGCGGTCCGCCCGGCAGCTGTTCGTCGCCCGTTTGGCAAACGTGGCCACCGAAGCGGAAGCGAATGCTCGTGAGAGCCGACGGCTGGTACTCGAGTGGGAACCGATCGAGGGGAAACGATGAGGACGAGAGGCTGCCGTTCAGCGGCTGGCTCAGCGGCGGCTGTCGCAGAACGATCAGGTAGGCGCCATAGCCACTCGTGACGGGGACCGTGCGCAGGCCGCCACCGGGCACGCGGTAGGTCACGCCCACGGCGTGCCGGCCCAGTACGCCAAAAGCGACGTCGCGCTCGTCGCGTGAGGGGCAGAACGGCTGGTGCGCGCCTGCGGGTCGGATGCTTCCGGGGTACCAGCACCAGACATGCGCACTCGGCAGCATCGCACTGGCGGCCAGCGCGCGGGCGTCGTAGACGGTGAAGTGAGAGGGCTGATCGCAGGTGTCCTGGTCGAGCACGGCGGCCGGCAGTTCGTGAAACAGGCCGTCGTCGTCGAACAGGCCGTCCTGGCCGAGAACCCCCAGCCGCCGGCCGAGCAGACGCCCGATCTGCACGCACTGCAGTCCGCGCGTGGTGCGCACGATGCGCATGCCCCACGGAAGCCCACCGGCTGGATCGGGCACGGAGATGCCCAGCAGCTGCGCCGAGCCATGCACGCTGTGCGCACCCTGGACAGGGATGCCGACGCCAGTCGATGGAGTGGCGTGCCGCTGTTCGCCTGAGCTGCGCACGGGAGCGCCGACGCCGACGAGCTGCGTGGCGGCGAACGCCGCGGCGGCTAGCAGCAAGGCCCCCAGGGCGATTGCTGCGAGCAGCGAAACCCGCCGAGAGCGACGAGGTACGCGCCGATTCTCGACGGCGGCAGGCGCGAACAAAGCCTGGGCTGCCACGAGCAGCTGGGTCTTGTAGTCGTCGTTGAAGTTACTCATGTGATGACCCCCAGGGCTTGGCGCAGATTGGAGATGGCGCGGCTGACGCGCTTACGCACGACCGCGGGCGAGCACGCGAGCTCTCGCGCGATCTCCTCATAGCCGCGCTCATCGAGCACGCGAGCCCGCAGTGCCTCGTACTGATCGGCCGGCAACTCGGCCGCCAGGCCCGCGAGGAGGTCGGCCTCAGCGGCAACCTGCAAGACCCGCTCGATATCGCTGTCGGTGATCTGCATGGGTTCAAGCGCAAGCCGCCGGCGCGCAGCGCTCTCGACCCTGCCACGCCGGTAGCTGTCGTTCAGGCCGTTTCGCGCAATCGTCAAAAGCCACGGCGCCGCTGAGCCGCTGATCGCGGGCGGGCGGTCAGCGAGAGCGATGAGCGCTGCGGCGAAAGTCTCGGCCATCAAGTCCATAGCCACCTCCGGATCACGGGTGCGCTTGAGCAGAAACGCCAGCACGAGCTCGTGACGGCGCTCATAGAGCACACCAAACGCCTCCCGATCCCCCGCACGGGTGCGTTTCAGCAGCTCTCCATCGGTCGATGCGTCCGGGTCGAGCGTCACATCATCCATAACGATCCAGCGAGCCCATTTGTGACCGCATCATTGCCAAGGCTCGGGACGGTCGAACCGCAGTTAGCAGCCAGCTCCCAGTTGCTGTCTCACAGCCGCACTGTCCCCGTCAGGTGACCTCCTCCTACTCACAGCCGCACGCTCGTGGTCAGGTGGCGCAGCACTTCCTCGCGTTGTTGTAGCCCGCTGCCGCCGGCGACGATCAGCCACGCGTCGCCTTTGCGGATCGCGGTCTCCGGGCCGTGGAATCCATCTCCGTGCCCGTTGAAGATAGCGGGCGCCCCGCGCAGTCGCTCGAGCCCGGGAATCGCCGCGGGGGTGACGCCCGGGTGCTGGGCGTCGAGCAGGATCGCCGCGTCCAACGGCCAGTTGTGCAGGTAGTACTCGGTGTCGATGCACGAGTAGAACGCGCGGCCGACGATCTGCTCGGGGTACGGCGCGATCGCCGCGGCCACGTGGCCCCACTCGGGCAGCAGCCCAGGGACGCCGTGCGCGTGGATCTGGCACGGACCCTTCGGGAGGGCGGTCGGCCGTTTCCACCAGATGGTCCTCACCGAGGGGCCGCCGGCGGCGGGGTGTGTCGAACGCAGGATGCGTCCCTGCGCGTCGACGGCAAGCAGGGACCGCGGCGTGAGCGCCTCGGGCGGCGGCGGCCCATTGCCCCTGTCCCCGGCCGGTGTGCTCGGTCTCGAGACCGTGATCGTCGCCACCCGCAGGTGGTATGGCAGCGAGGCGACTGTGACCGCTGGCACACGCTTGCCGTCGACGAGCACCGCGACCGCCTGCGGGCCGAGCATGAGCGTTATCACTTCCGTGTCCTTTCGCGGTTCGGTGCCCACCAGGCCCCAGTCCAGTTCGCCGCTATCGGTGGGGACTATCGGACAGGTGCCACCGCCGTCGACCGTCAGGCACCATCCATACGCGCCGCCCGTGAGGTTGGGGGTAAGGCTGGCGCCGCGCGGTATGGGGGCCCGCCTCGCATGGGTTGCCGCCGTGAAGACGTGCTCGCCCTTCGGCCGCCGCGCCGTCCCCGAACCCCCGCCGCCGAGGACGATCGCGGCGAGCGCCCCGACGCCCACCAGCACGATCAGCGCCGCGGTCCGCTGTCGTCTGCGACGCTGCCGGCGACGCGCCTCTTCGATGACTCCGTCCTCGATCTCGACAGCAGGGGAGGGCGTTACCTGGGGCGGCGGGACGGTCACTGGCACGCTGGCGCTCCCTTCACGGTGATAAGCATGGTGCTAATATGAATAGCACAATGCTGGACAGCATCGACCGCTCGGACCCCACGCCCCTGCACGATCAGGTCGCCGCCCAGATCCGTCGCGCGATCGCTGATGGCGAGGCACAGGCCGGGGAGCGCCTACCGCCCGCGCGGGACCTTGCGGCGGTCATGGCTGTCAACACCAACACGGTACTGCGTGCGCTGCGCGCTCTGCGCGAGGAAGGCCTCCTGGAGTTCCGCCGCGGGCTCGGTGTGCGCGTCAGCGGAACCCCACAGTGCGGTGCGGTGATCGCGCGTGCTCGTGAGCTCGTCGGCTTCGCGCGCCAGCAGGGCTATCCGCCGGAGGAGCTGATCTCGATCATCCAGGGTCTGCGCTGAGCCATGCCGCAACTACTCATCCATGAACCCGCAGAAGCCCAAACGGCGCCAGGCGCGATTGGCCCGGAGCAAGGCGTAATCGAGGAGGCCCGGCGGCGCCAACATCGGCGGCGAGGGCGTGCTGCGGCCATCGCCGTCTCAACCGTCGTCTTCATCGCCGCCCTCGCTTGGGCAATCGGCGGCGGTTTCAACGCCAGCCCGCCGCCTCAAGGCGCGCCCAGCACGGCAAGTGTCTTCCAGGCAAGCGACTCACAGGCAGCGCTCTTCAATGTGCGCCTGTATCCATATCTGACCGTCGGCCGGGCCGGATGGTGCACCGCGATCGAAGAACACGGGAGGACCGGCACCAGCGCCTGCGGAGCGCTGGCCACCCCTTCGCAGCCATTCGTCATGGTGCAGGGCTTCGGGGAATGCAGCTCGCGCTACTCGACGACGATAGCCGTGACCACCCCACAGATAACCGCCGTCCTCGTCAACGGCCAGCGCCGTGTCACCACCGTGCCCCTGCCGGGACTCCCCTATGGTCTGCGCGGCGCACGGATCGTGACCGCCAACGATAGCTGCACTCCCTCTGGGCGCCTTCCGCGCGATCCGACCGGCCCCACCCTCACCGCCCTCGACGCACAGGGGCGAGCGGTACCCCAGCCACGCCAGACGAGCACGCCCCCTCAGGCCACCGTTCGCTCTTGGCGCTACCCGAGCCGAGCACCCAGCGGCGCGTGCTCTCTGAGCGCCAGCGGACTGACGGGCCTCTCGGCCCGCGGCGGGCAGGTCGCGAGCGCGATCCGGCCGTTCCCCGGCCAGATCATCGGCCACGCGTTCCTGCCCTGCATTGCCACCATGTACCAGTTGCAGGGGATGCCGCTGAAAGCGATGATCGTGCTCGACGCGCAGCACCCCGGCGCGTTCCCAGCGGCAATCCCCGGCTTTAGGCCCGTGCCCCATGCCCCGGGATTCTTCGGCGAGGGCGGAAGCCTCACCGCCAAGCGCTCGGGCAACGGCTGGCTCGTCGTCGGGCAGGGCAGCGGTCTGACGCAGCGAATCAGCCTTCTGCGGCACCTCACGGTGACACTGCCGTTGTAGTGGAACGCGGGGGGTATTGAGTTAGCGGGTTCGGCAGGGATTATGTAGCCTGGGGCGAAGGTGGCGGCATGGTCGCCGTGATCGTGTCAGGGGCTGAGGTGCTGCCGGCCGAGCCGGTGGACGAGTGTGGGCGGCTGGAGGCTTTGTGCTCGGCGTTGTCGGTTGAGAACGAGCATCTGTGGGAGGAGGTCTTGCGACTGACGGGCGAGAATGAGCGACTGCGCGGGCGGGTCGGAAAGCTCGAGGGGTCCTTGGAGGAGGCGCGGCGCGCGGGCAAGCGTCAAGCGGCGCCGTTCTCGCGGGGTGAGCCGAAGTCGGCTCCGGGCCGGCCGGGCCGCCGGTCGGGGGTGGAGCACGGCCGTCATGGTCACCGCGGTCCGGCGGGGGAGGTGGATGAGGAGCTCGATGCGCCGCTTGCGGCGCGATGTGATTGTGGTGGGGAGATCGAGCAGGAGCGCACCGAGTTTCAGTATCAGGAGGAGCTGTGTGAGCCGCGGCCGGTCCGTCGCCGGTTCCGGGTGCATATCGGCAAGTGTGCCTGTTGCGGGCGTCGGCATCAGGGGCGTCACCCGTTTCAGACCTCGGATGCTCTGGGAGCGGCCGGGTGCATGCTCGGCCCGCGCGCGGTCGCGCTAGCGACCGAGTTGAACAAGGAGCTGGGGCTATCGCCTCAGAAGACGGCCAAGGCGCTCCAGCGGTTCGGTATTCGCGTGACTGCGGGCGGGGTCGTGCAGGCCGTCGCCCGTCAAGCCAGGGCGCTGGAGCCGACGTATGAGGCGCTGATCAAGGGGGTTCGTGCGAGCCCGGCGGTCGCGCCGGATGAGACCGGCTGGAGGATCAACGGGCAGAAGGCGTGGCTGTGGGCGTTCGCGGGCGAGAACGTCACGGTGTATCTGATCGCTCCGGGCCGCGGCTACGAGCACGCCGAGCAGATCCTCGGCGAGGACTTCTCCGGTGTGCTGGAGCGCGACGGTTGGGCGCCCTACCGGCGCTTTGCCAAGGCACGACATCAAACCTGCGCAGCGCACCTCCTCAGGCGCACCGCCGAGCTGATCGCCGATTCCGTGGCGGGCCAGGCGCGCGTTCCGCACGCCGCCCGCAGGATCCTCAAAGATGCGCTCGCGCTGCGCGATGAGCGCCGCCAGGACGTGATCGACGCCGACGAGTTCGCCTTGCGGGTCACCGATCTGAACGGGCGGACCGACAAGCTGCTTGCGATGCGCCCTACGCACGAGCCGAACCGGCGGCTGCTCGCGCACCTCTCCAACGAGCGCGAGCACATGTTCACGTTCCTGGCCGAGCCCGGCGTGCAGGCGACGAACTGGCGTGCTGAGCAGGCATTGCGGCCCGCGATCGTGAACCGCAAGAGCTGGGGCGGGAACCGGACCCACAAGGGCGCGCGGACCCAGCAGATCACGATGAGCGTGATCCGCACCGCCCGCCAACAAGACATCGACCCGCTCAAGCTGATGGCCAACGCGCAGCGCTCTCGAGAACCGGCCGCGAGCGAGCTGATCACGCTCCCTGCCCGCGCGTCCCCAACACAGCTGGCCGCCTGAGCGCCGATGGCGCAACCGAACTCGCGACAGCAGCCCGAGCTGCGCTACCGGATCGTCTGCTACGAACTCGAAGGAGACGACCAGACTGTGATCCTCGACGCCACCGCACAAGGATTCATCGCGGTCACCGGCACGATCGCAGACGACGGCACGATGCACGGCGAAGGAACCCACGCAGGAGCGCTCCCGCTCCAACGCCGGCTCGTCCGGCTGATCGCCGACGACGAGCAACTCGCCGGCTCGTGATCGAGCGTTGGCCGGGCGCGCTCGAACCGCGATCGCATGCAAACGACCCCTGCTCCATCCGATGATCGCCCTACCGTTCACTCGTGGACCAGCGACCACAGGAGCAGCCGATGAGCGACCTCGAGCACACTGACATGAGAACGCCCGAGGAGGATCAGAGCGCCACCCCGAGCACCAATGTCATCGTGCAGATCAAGGTCAAGCTGCTCGGAGTGTCCAAGCCGCCGGTCTGGCGACGGCTTCAGCTCCGCGCCGACACCCGCCTCGATCACCTGCACGAAACGATCGTGGCCGCATTCGGCTGGCAGGACCATCACATGCACGTGTTCACCAGCGGACCCGACGAGTTCGGGGTGCCCGGCCCGGAACTCGGGTTCACCGACGAGCGCCGCGTGAGTCTCGGCGAGCTGATCGGCGCCATCGGCGACCGGCTTCGCTACACCTACGACTTCGGCGATGACTGGGAGCACGAGATCGTGGTCGAGGACCTACACGACGCCGACCCCGAGATCCACTACCCGATCCTTGCTGCTGCGAAAGGAGCCTGCCCACCAGAGGACTGCGGCGGCCGCTGGGGGTACGCCGAACTCAAGGAGATACTCGCCGACCCCCTCCACGAACAACACCAAGAGATGCTCGACTGGCTCAGCCTCGACACCCCCTCCGCGTTTGACCCCAAGGCCATCACCATCGACGAGATCGAACAAGACCTCGCACTCGCCGGCGCCAGCGGCTGAACAATCCACGGGCGGGCGCGACCCGCTAACTCAATACCGCGGGGGTAGAGTCCGTCGAGTGCACAGGGCCATCTACTCGCTATTGACTGGTGCAGGAGCACTGTTGATAGTGGGTTGCGGCTCCGGCCACTCCACTACGCCAGCGCGGCAGTCGAAGACAGCCGGTTCTACCGTCGGTTCGTTCGGGCCGCTCGTCGGAGGCCCCCAGGAAGCGGTGCTGCGTCTCCCCCGTGGCCGCTCAACGGCGCGCTTCCAGATCACAGCGGTGCCGCACGACACATGGGACGTGCGGATCAGCGCTCCGGCGAGCGCCGACTTCGAAGTAGAAGTGCTGAAGTCCGACGGAGAACACCTATGGCTTCTCGAAACGACGCACCAGCGAGAAGCGTGTGCCATTACGGGCACACGGGTGCACTGCTTCCAGCGGTTCGCCATCGGCCCGAATCAGACGCCTGGCCGTTGGACGGTCATCGCAAAGAAACACGCTGGCTCCGCTACGTCAGTGCGTATTGAGATCACGTTCCACCGCCCTGGATCTGAATAGGTAGGCGAGCCCAGCCAGGCACGACGCGCGTTCGGCGTTGCCAACCCTGAGTCGCGCGCCTTCGGCACCCGGGACTACAGCCCGCTCAGGACAGAACGGTGGGGAGATCAGATGGCCGTCCATGGGGAGATCCGGTGGCCACCAGTGGGGAGATTCAACGGCCGCCTATGGGGGAGAATCTCATGGCCGCCGGCCCGTGATGTCCAGAACCGACACGACAAGGGCCACGTCGCGGTCGGCGGGCCTATTTTTTGACGGATCGGTCACAGAATCGCCCGCTCGGGGTTAAAACGGTTGTGGACTTCCTCGAGGCCAGCGACGGCGAGCTGTTGGCGGCATCGCGCTCGAACCCGGACGCGTTCGCCGCGTTCTACGACCGCTACGAGAGCTCTGTAGTCGGCTACTTCGCTCGTCGTACGGGGGATCCGGAAGTGGCAGCCGATCTGACGGCGGAGGTGTTCGCGGCGGCACTCGGCGCCTGCCACCGCTACAGGCCCGAGACGCCCTCAGCCGCGGGCTGGCTGTTCGCAATCGCTCACAACAAGCTCCTGAAGAGCCTTCGCCGCGGGCGCGTCGAGGCCGACGCGCGCCGGCGGCTGGGCATCCGCGACCCGATCGAGCTGGCCGCCGAGGAACTCGAGCAGGTCGAGAGCGCCGCCAGCGCGACCGGCTGGGTGATCGAGCTGCTGGATCGACTGCCCCCGCTGCAACGGGACGCCGTTCGCGCGCGGATCGTCGATGAGCGCTCCTACCCGGACATCGCGGGGGAGCTGCAGACATCGGAGCTCGTGGTACGTCAGCGAGTCAGCCGTGGCCTTTCAAAGCTCAGAGCCGAACTGGAGGAGCAACCATGACTCTCCTGCCCCAGGTCCGCAGCCAGCTGCATGACGCCGCCGGCCGGCGTGCCCGCCGTCGTTCTCGCCGCCTTGGGATGTTTGGCCGTGGCGCTCAGCGCCGCGGATGGCACCGGACCCCGTTGATCTCTCTCGCGGTCACACTCGGCCTGACTGGCGCCGCGTTCGCGAGCGGTGTGATCCAGTTCGGCTCGCCGGCGCCGGTGTCGCGCGTGCAGCTGTTCACGGCGCCGACGACGGGCGAAGGCGCGCTGACGCCGGGGACGGTGCGGATGCTGCCGGTCTCGACGCCGGACCCGGCGGGCGGGGCGCCGTGGGGCATGCGCGAGTTCACGACGAGCAGGGGCCTCGGCTGCGTCGAGGTCGCGCGCGTCGTCGACGGCAAGCTCGTCGCCGTCGGGCAGGACTACGCCTTCGGCAACGACGGGCGCTACCACGAGCTGAGCGTCGCGAGCGGCGGAGCCGGGTTCGGCGACTGGTGCAGCGCGCTCGACCGCTACCACCGTCTGTACATCAACGACATGTGGGGCGAGCAGCCGGCGAGCGCATGGCAGAGCCGTTGCTACGCGCCGGGCTCACCGACGGGCGGGCACCAGCAGCACGAACCGGAATGCCCGCTGAAGGACGAGCGCAACCTGTACTTCGGGCTGCTCGGCCCGGACGCAAAGAGCGTCACGTACGTGCTCGACGGGCAGCGCCACACGCTCGCGACGAGCGGCCCCGAGGGCGCATACCTGATCGTCACGCACGCCACCGCCGGCCAACTGCTGAAAGGCGTCGGCACCGGCGGCATCGTGCCGGTCGACGGCCCGATCAGGGAACTGCACTACCGCGACGGCGCGACCTGCCACCTGACCTCGCGCAGCTGGATCGGCGGCTCCTACGCATGCACGCCAAGCATGCAGGTGCCGGTCGGCTACGTAGCGCCGCCGTCGCTGTCATACACGCACGCGCAGGTGCAGACGCCGGTCAGCGCCACGCTGGTCCGCACGCGCGCCGGCGGCTACGAGCTGCGCCTCGCGGTCCGATCGCGCGTCGCGCTCGACAACGCGCAGAGCGGCTACAACTTCGCCTGGTACGTGCCGGGCACGCGCTTTGAAAACCACGGCAACTGGCGGACCGAATCGGACATCGCCGCCGGCCAGACCGTGAGCACGACCACATGTCCCCTGCCCACCGGCGAGCAGATCCACGGCACGATCAGCCTGTTCGAGCCCGACGAAACCTACAAATCCAAGAGCGAAGTCGTGTACGCGTACAAATACGAAAAAACAGGGGAGCTCGTCGGCAGCTTCTCCGTGCGCGTCCCCGGCACGCCGCGCCCGAACGACCCCGAAGCAGACCACCGGAACTCGCCGCTGACCTCGTGCAGCGCCATCGAAGCCTCCGAACGGCGCTTCCGCGCCCTGAGCGGGGCGCACCCGCCGCGTCCGCGCATCGAGCGGGCTGGCGCCGGGTAGAAGACTGGAGGCGGGTACAACGAGCACTGCGAGCGCCGCCAGCATCGCGATCTGCCTTCGCGGTACTTGCGCCACGCTGCGACGCAACCCGTGCGGGTGCCGTCACGCAGCACTAGCTGAGGTGAGCGTGTAGCAGGCGTCCAGCATCCAGCCAAGTGACCTCGCCGCCCGGAGCAAGGCGAAGCGATCCCGGCACGATGCCCGTGCCCGAGTCGAGCAGCGCCGTGGAGCCGGAAGTGGTCTCACTATGCACCTCGATGCTCTCTGACGGATGACCGAAGCCACTCCTGGTGACGATCCAGGCGACCGTGCCGTGTTCGTTCACGACCAGATCAGTAGCTCCTTCGCTCTTGACGAAGCCTCCGTCGACGGAGCAGCCAACTTCCGGAACGACGAGGACCGTCCTGCTCTTGGCCATGTCGATGACTTCGATCACATCGCACCCCGAGTCAACGCCGTGCTGAAAGTC
>DATCFG010000127.1:0-2496 GCA_036509655.1 Solirubrobacteraceae bacterium
GCGCTGGTCGAACTGGACGATGCGGTACGCGTCGGGATCGAACAGCCGCCGGCGCCCGGGAGAACTGCCGCCACCCGGACCGCCATGCAGCACTAACGCGGCGTTGCCATGCGGGTTGCCGCTGACTTCCCAGTAGATGCGCTGGCCGTCTCCGACATCGAGCATGCCCTCGTCGTACGGCTCAATTTCTGGATAGCGCTCCACCGCCGCCCTTTCGGTTTCGGCTCTTCGCATCCCGTGTGGTTGCTCAGCTCGCTAGTTTGTCGCGTTTGTGGAGCCACCGGGGATGCGAAGTCGTTTGTGGTGGGCGAGGCCGATCGCTACCACCGCCACGCCGAGAGCGAGTTCGGCTGCGTAGACCGCCCAGGCCGCGGCGCCTGAGTTGGCCGTGAGTCCCCAGCCGGGAATGATCCGCGCGATGAGCGGCAGTCCGGTGCTCGCCGAGAGCACATGGTGCCTGATCGGTCCGAGTGCCAGCATGACGAGTGGCTCGGCAATAAGCAGTCCACCCGCAAGCAACGACGTGCGGGCCGTCGGGCGACGTCTCCACCAGGAACCGAGCGCGCCGAAGATCGGGCCGGTGACGACACCGCCTTCGAAGTACGCGCGGTTACCCGAGAGCTCCAGCCGCAGATCACCAATAAAGCCGTGCCCGCCGAGGTTTTCGACAAGAGTGCTCAGCAGATAGAAGCCCGCCAGCGCACACAACGTCGCGACCAATCCGAACAACGCTCCCCGCCCGAGCCGCGGGCTTTGCATGCCGGCGAAGAACGCGACCAGCAACCACGGCGTGCTGAGGTTGCCCAACACGTTTCGCAGCTGCGAGACCTGCGCCACCCCGTCGGTGTTCTGGCCTTTCGCCCAAGCGGCGAGCACGCCGAACGCAAAGGCCGCGAGCAGGACGGCGCCGAGCCGCATCGCAAACGATCGTGGCGTCACGCCGCGAGGCTACGACGGAACAGGCTCGCGGACAACGGGTGCAGGTGCATTCGCTATCAGGCCAATGCGAACCGCTGCCAGGGAAAGGGCGCGAGGTCGGGCTCGACCCGACGAGTTCGACCCATGCACGGCTCAGTCAAGGGTCGCCGTCCGCCTGCCGCTAACGCAACTCGTTTGCGTCGGTCGGCAGGCCTGTGGACAACGAACGCCAGCACATCGGCGTCCGACCTACTCTTCGTGGCGAGTCGCGCAACTGGGTGTCGACTCGGTATCGGGAGGTCGGCGTGAGCGGCATCAGGGTTACACCAGAGCAGCTGGCAAGTCTGTCGTCGCGGGTCAGCTCCGGCTCCGCAAGCATTGAGGGTGAGCTGCGGTCGCTGACTGGTTCGCTCGCGCCACTCGGCAGCGATTGGGCCGGTGTTGCACAGCAGCGGTTCCAGGCGCTGTGGGCGGAGTGGCAGAAGTCCGCCGAGGGGCTACGCGATGCCCTCGGTGGCATCAGCCAACTGCTCGGTCAGGCCAGCACCAGCTACGCGGAGGCCGAACGCCAGATCGCCGCGAGCTTCGGCAACGTCTGAGTCGGGCGCCACGCGCGGTCCGGCGGAGCACAGCGTGGGGATCTACTGCCCTCCCAGGGCAGTAAGTGCGCAGGATTCTCGGCGTGGGGGTCCTGGCGAAGAAGCGTTGTAGTCCAGCGCGTGCACTTGCGCGCGCTGAGCATCAGCGGTCGCGGTGCCGCCGCCGGGCGGCGTGGGGCCACCACCAACGCAGAAGGGCGGCGTCCGGTTTCCCGGACGCCGCCCAACTTGTCGAGCAGGTTGGACTTAGAAGTCCATGTCCCCGCCGCCGCCGCCACCCTGAGGTGCCGGGTTCTTCTCCGGCTTCTCGGCGATGACAACTTCGGTGGTGAGGAACAGTGCGGCGATCGAGGCCGCGTTCTGGAGCGCCGAGCGGGTGACCTTGGCGGGGTCGATGATGCCGGCCTTGATCAGGTCGACGTACTCACCGGTGGCCGCGTTCAGGCCCCAGCCGGGCTCGAGGTTGCGCACCTTCTCGACCACGACGCCGCCTTCGAGGCCAGCGTTGATCGCGATCTGCTTGAGCGGTGCCTCAAGGGCGATCTCGACAATGCGAGCTCCCGTGGCCTCGTCACCTTCGAGGTTGAGCTTCTCGAACGCGGTGCGACCTGCCTGCAGCAGCGCGACGCCGCCACCGGCCACGATGCCCTCTTCGACGGCGGCCTTCGCGTTGCGAACCGCGTCTTCGATGCGGTGCTTGCGCTCCTTGAGCTCCACCTCGGTAGCGGCACCGGCCTTGATGACCGCGACACCGCCGGCGAGCTTGGCAAGGCGCTCCTGGAGCTTCTCGCGGTCGTAGTCGGAGTCGCTCTTCTCGATCTCGGCCAGGATCTGGTTGACCCGACCGGCGATCTGGTCGCTGTCGCCGGCACCCTCGACAAGAGTGGTCTCGTCCTTGGTCACGACGATCTTGCGCGCCCGGCCCAGCAGGTCCAGCGTCGCGTTCTCGAGCTTGAGGCCGACCTCCTCGGAGATGACC
>DATCFG010000128.1:0-8144 GCA_036509655.1 Solirubrobacteraceae bacterium
CCCTTCGGCCGTGCCGCGACCCCCTCGACGTAGGTGTCGAACGCGGCGCGCAGCCGCGCCTGCCAATCGGACCCCGGCGTGCGGTAGGCGGCGCCGACGCGCTCCGCGGAGCGCGCGACGATGTCGTCGTAGGTCGCGAACAGGCACGCCTCCCTGTTGCCGTACAGGTCGTAGAACGTCTGCCGCGAGACCCCGGCCAGCGCGCTCACCCGCTTGATGCTCGCGCCCGCGTAGCCGCGCTCGGCGACGACCTCGACCATCGCCCCCATCAGGCGCATCCGCTGGTTGTCGATCACCCCCTCGCGATCGAGCCCGCACCAGCGAGGCTGCAGTTTCGGATACAACGCCTGCGGCCGCGAGCCCGACACCCAATCGGCCCCTCCCATCGGCTGCTCCTTGTCAATTAATCAAAACACTCCCTGACTTGACGAGCATATACCCGCCTGTACGAATCTGCGCCGGCACCGCGCTAATCCGCCTTCTCTCTCAACTGCACTGTCGCCTGGATCGCCGCAGCCCGCCGCAGCCCGCCGCAGCCCGCCGCACCATAATAGCTGACAGTTGTCTACATGCGCAGTCGGGAGTTCGCCGGCACCCACGCCTCGGGCTCAATCGCGCTGCCCCCGCCGGGCCTCGACGAGCCGATGGAGATCCGCGCGCATCGTGTTCTGGTAGGCGGCCGGCGGCTTCTCAGCGTCCCAGCAACCAGGCGAGCATTCCCGCGGGGACTGCCCAGATAGGCTCGTCCGCACCGGTGAGCAGCGGCGAGCGCGTGACCATCACGCCGCGGCCGTGGCGAGCCTTCATCGTGAGGGCCTCCTTGCGCCAGCTGCCGTCGGTGTACTTGCACTCGAACGGGATCTCGAGGTCCGGGCCGACGAAGTCGATCTCGGCGCCGGTGGCCGTTCGCTCGTACATGACCCTGTCGGTCTGGACGAACGCGGCCGGTGCGTGCAGCGATACTGCTCGCGCGAGCGCGAGACCGATCTGCTGCTGGGTGAGCTTGGCGGTGTCAGGGGCGGGGAAGCCGGGGTTGCGGCGGTGGGCGAGTTGGGCGACGAGCGGGTCGACGAAGTACAGCTTGCGTTGTGCCGCGGTGTTCGGCCGGCTATCGCGTATGCGGTGGCAGCGCCAGGCGAGGAAGGCGCGGATCAGGTCCTCGATGCGGTTCACGGTCGCCTGGTGTCCGGGCAGGCCCACGTCCCGGGCGATGCGCGAGGTGTTGATCGGGCTGCACAGATTCTGAGTCAGGCGGTCCAGCAGAGCGGCCACATCGGCTTCGGACATCGGCGCCGCCCTTATCGCATCCCCCAGCACGACATCCCACAGGCCCTGGATGAACCCGTCGCTTACCGCGCCGCTGCCCACGAGCTCGCCGACGGCGCGGGGAAAGCCGCCAACATCGAGGAACAGCTCCCAGGCGTCCGCGAGGGCATCGCTCCAGGGCTCCAGGGCTGAGATCGCGCGCTCGGCTTCAGCGGTGAGGAAATCCTTGGGGCGGACGACCCGCAGAGACAGCTCGTCGAAACCGTCCAGTGCCCGGCAGAATGCGCGGAAGCCCATCGGCAGCAGCAGTCGATCGGAGTCGGCGATGCCTCCGCGGCGATCGGCCAGATCCTTGCGTGCCTGCTCGAGATCGCGTGCGGAGGATCCCGTCAGGACGACGCAGGCCTCACGGAAGGCCGTGTCTTGATCGCGCAGCTCCTTGATCGTCTGCGACCATCCGGGCACGGCTGTCACCTCGTCGAGCAGCCAGTGGCGGGGGCCGGGCAGGGTACGTGTGACGCTGTGCCCCTGCGCGACCAGGCGTCGCAGATCCTGCTTGGAGAGCCCGTCGCAGGAGCAGTAAAAGATGGTCTTCGGATCCACGTCCTCCGCGAGGAGCCGCACAACCGCACGCTTGAGCTCGAGGCTCTTGCCCACCCGGCGCGGTCCCCGCAGCACGTACAGACCAGGTGCGTGAATGTCCGCGAGCGGCTCGGGCTCATAGTCGAGGGGCGCCCTTCCCGCGGCCCGCAGGTCTGGATCGTCCACCTCCCATCCTGTGCGCGCTCGCCACGGGCTGCGCTCGGTCAGCAGACGCCTCAGCTGAGAGTCGTTCATCTAAACCATAGTAGCGAAATACCATAGATTTTCGCTAGATTCTTTATGACAAAGTATAGATTTTCGCTATCCAGAGAAGAAGACCCATGGTGCCTCCGGCACGCTAGTGACGGCGGACATCTGCGAGAAGCGCCTCAACGATTCCCCCGACATCGTGATCCTCCGCCTCCACGTGCGGGGCCAACCCGTGCTCGCGCAGCGTCTCGCTCGTGACCGGGCCGATCGAGACGATCCGCGTCTTTGATGAAAGAGGCCCGCCCACCCCATCCGCCCCGGCGTTGCCGGCCGCGTCGAGGAAGAAGCGCACGGTGGAGGACGAGGTGAAGGTGATGTAGTCGGCCTCTCGCGCCTGTTCCAACGCTCGTGGCGAGAGTGGCTCGGCGACGGTTTCGTAGAGCGCCAGCACGTCCACCTCGATGCCGCGCGCGCGCAGTGCGTCCGGGAGCACGTCGCGCGCCTCCTTGGCGCGGGCGACGAGCGCGCGCTGCACCGGCACATCGGCGAGCGCCTGCACGAGCGACTCGGCGACCGAGCGCTCGGGCACGATGTCCGCGACGAGCCCGTGCTCGGCCAGCGCGCGCGCGGTGCCGGGACCGATCGCCGCGACTCGTGCGCCCGCGAACGCGCGCGCGTCACGGGGAGGGGAGGTCATGGGGGCGGTCGCTGGGGAGGTTTGCACGAGGCGCGCGAACAGCGCGGCGACCGCGTTCGGGCTGGTGAAGCAGACGAGGTCGTATCGCGCGATCTCCGGCGAGGGGCCGGGAAGCGGCTGGGTGCGGATCACGGGCGCCTGCACGACCGTCGCCCCGAGCTCCTCCAGACGGCGGGCAAGGCCGCTTGCCTGGGCGCGCGCACGGGTGACGGCCACGGTGCGACCGCGGAGCGGATATCGGACCCCGTCCCCCCGCCACTCCAGCTGCCCGGCGAGCCCGGCCACGGGGCCAACGACGGTGATCGCGGGCGCTCGCACCCGCTCGTGCGCGGCGACCTCGGCGATGTTCCGGAGCGTCCCCGTGACCGTGCGCTGGTCGGGGAGCGTCCCACGTTCGACGATCGCGACGGGCTCCTCGGCCGGACGCCCGGCGGCGAGGAGCGACTCGGCGATCTGCGGCAGCTGGCGCACGCCCATGTAGAAGACGAGCGTCCCCGGGAAGGCCGCGAGCGCCGGCCAGTCGAGGTCCGCCTCGGCCGACTCCGCCGGTTCCGTGTCTCCGCCGCCGGCCTTGCCACCGGCGGCGTGCTGGGCGCCGGGTGCGCGGGTGTGGCCGGTGACGAGCGCCACCGCGGTCGAGAGGCCGCGGTGGGTTACGGGGATGCCCGCGTAGGCGGCGGCGGCCACGCCGGAGGTAATGCCGGGCACGATCTCGTAGGCGATCCCGGCGTCGCGCAGCGCCAAAGCTTCCTCGCCGCCGCGCCCGAACACAAACGGGTCGCCGCCCTTGAGGCGCACGACCGTCATACCCGCCCGGGCGCGCTCGAGGATCAGCGCTTCGGTCTGCTCCTGGGGAACCGACTCCCCGCCGCCCTCCTTGCCCACGAACAGCACCTCGGCCACGCCGCGCGCGCCGTCGAGCGCGGCGGATGGGATCAGGCGGTCGTAGAGGATCACGTCGGCGGCGGCAATCAGCTCCAGCGCGCGCGCGGTCAGCAGGCCGGGGTCGCCGGGGCCCGCGCCGACTAGATAGACGCGCCCAACCTCAGGCGTGCTCAACGGCCAGCTCCTCGGCGCGGTGCAGAATCTGCTCGGCTCCCGCCGCCTTCATGCGCTCCGCAGCCCGGTATCCGAGCGCCTCGGGGTCGTAGAAGCCACCGAGCAACTCGTCGCTCACCCAGGCCGAGCCGTCGGGGAGGCCGACCCAGACACGCAGTTGGAGGCAGCCACATCCCGCGGGCACGGCGTGGGCGCCGAGCGGCGTGTGGCAGCTGGCGTCCAGCTCATGTGCCACGGCGCGCTCGGCGCGCAGGCAGGCGAAGGCGTCGGCGTCGGCGATCGCGCGCACCGCCGCCTCGGCACGCGTGTCGCCGATGCGCCCCTCGAGCGCGAGCGCGCCCTGCCCGGGGGCCGGCACGAAGCGCGCGGGGTCGAGCACGCCGCCGACCTCCGCCGCGCGACCCAGCCGCAGCAGCCCGGCGTGGGCGAGCATGATCGCGTCCAAGTCCTCCTCCTCGCCGAGCCGCCGCAGGCGCGTGTCGACGTTGCCGCCGATCGCAACCACCCGCAGGTCCTCACGCGCGGCCCGCAGTTGCGCGGCTCTCCGCAGGCTGCCGGTGCCCACGCACGCGCCCTCGGGAAGGGACTCCAGGTCCTCCGCGCCGCACAGCACGTCCTCGGCTGCCGCACGCACGGGCGCGCCCAGCAGCGCCAGCCCCTCGGCCAGCTCGCCCGGGACGTCCTTCGCGGAGTGCACCGCGAGGTCGATCTCACCGGCGAGCAGCGCGGCCTCGATCGTGTCGACCCAGCGCGACTTGTCCGCCGGCGTGCCTCCGGGCGACCTCCGCGGGGCTGCGCTGTCGCCGCTGTCGCCGCTCGTTCTGATCGTGACGAGCTCGATCGGGTCACCGGCGCCGACCGCGGGTGGCTGGGCTCCCAATAATTTGGCCACATGGCCCGCCTGCGCCAGCGCGAGCGCGCTCCCGCGGGTTCCGATTCGCATCAGCCCTGGCGGCGGCGCTGGAGGTCGTGGACCTCGGCGAGCCGGGCGGGCTTGTTCTGACTCTGCCGGGCGGGCGGGATCCGATTCTGCCCGGCGTTCTCGGCGGGCTCGTCGTCGCGCAGGCCGAACAGCTCGCGCACGAGCTCGAGACTGGCGTGGCCGCGCTCCTCCGAGAGGCTGCGCAGGCGGATCGTCGGCTCGTGCAGCAGCCGGCTCATCACCGCGCGCGCGACCGCCTCGATGCGGGCGAGGTCGCGCGCGGAGGCGGCCTCCCAGCGCCCCGCGTTCTCGGCGAGAACCTGCTCGACGAGCGCGTTGCCGTGCTCGCGGAGCGCGCTCACGGTGGGTAGCACCTCGAGCTGCCCGAGCCAGCGCGCGAAGCGCTGGATCTCCTCCTCGACGATCTCCTCCGCGCGCGGGACCTCGCCGGCGCGCGTGTCGAGGTTGCGCGCGACGACGGCCTGGAGGTCGTCGATGTCGTACAGCGTCACGCCTTCGAGCTCGCCGCAGCCGGCGTCGATGTCGCGCGGCACCGCGATGTCGATCAAGAGCAGCGATCGGGTGGGCGGGCTCCGTTCACGCCTCTGGCGCATCACCAGCTCGAGCTCCTCGCGGCCGACGATCGGATGCGGGGAGGAGGTGGAGGAGAGCACGATGTCGGCGTGGAGCAGCTGCTCGGGCAGCCCGTCGAGCCCCACGACAGAGCCGCCGAAGCGCTGGGCGAGGCTGAGCGCGCGGTCGGCGTGGCGGTTGGCGACGAAGATCGTGCCCGCGCCCTGCTCGGCGAGCGCGCGCGCGGTCAGCTCGCTGGTCTCGCCCGCGCCGAGGATCACCACGTGGCGCTCCTCCAGGCCGCCGAGGAGGCTCAGCGCGAGGTCGACCGCCACCGAGGGCACGCTCACACGGCTCGATCCGATCCCCGTTTCGGTGCGCACGCGCTTGCCGGTCGTCAGCGCCGCGGCGAATAGGCGGTTGGTGAGCGCGCCCGTGCTCCCGGCCCGCATCGCCGCCTCGTGCGCGCGGCGGACCTGCCCCTGGATCTCCGCCTCGCCGACGATCATCGACTCGAGCCCCGCGGTCACGCGGTAGAGCTGGCGCGCGGCGTCGCAGTTGCGCGGCGAGTAGATCTCCTGTGCGAGCTCAGTCGGGCGGATTCCGGCGCGGCGCGCGAGCAGGCCGAGCACGTCGCCCTCGGCTTTGACAAGAGCCCCATCCGCCCCGCCGACGACGAGGTAGACCTCGGTGCGGTTGCAGGTCGAGATCACGACCGCCTCGCGCACCTCCTCGCTCGCCGTGGCCTGCCGCGCGAACTCGGTCGCCTCGCGCTCGCTGAACGCCAGGCGCTCGCGCAGCGCCACGGGCGCGGTCTTGTGGGAGATGCCGAGCGCGAGCAGCTCGCTCATACGACTTCGCGCTCCCGTGTCTGACTGTGGCTGGGGGTCTCGTCATGCTTGGCTTCGTCCTGCCCGCGCGCTGCCGCGCGCGCGTTCAGCTCGCGCAGGCCGCGCTCTACGCGGGTCAGGCGAAGCGCCATGATCGCGACGTAGACGAGGACGATCGCGAAGAACACGATGTAGGCGGCCGCCACGTAGCCGTTGTTGGAGCTCCCGGGGATCGACGTCGCGAGCGGTGTCATCGGAACCCCAGCGTCCTGCTGCGCGCTTTCAGCAGCATGCGCGTGCGCTTGGCGGTGAGCTCGTAGGAGCAGAGCGTTGCGAACAGCAGCGAGATCGCGACAAGCGAGACGAGGAACGTGAACGCCATCTTCGGCGGCAGGTTCGAGGAGCTGCCGAGCACGCGCGGGTGCAGGTAGGCGGTCGAGAGGCGCACCGCGAGGAAGTTCATCGGCACGAACGCGCCGGCGACGATCGCGAACACCGACGCGTAGCGCGCCTGGCGCTCGGGGTCCTCGATCGCGAAGCGCAGCGGCTGGTAGGTCGCGTAGAGGAGGATCACGATCAGGAACGAGACGAGCGTCGGCTCGCTCCACACCCACCAGTGACCCCACGAGCCGCGCGCCCAGATCGAGCCGGTGATCAGCGTCCCGACGCCGAAGATCAGGCCCATGTGGATCGCCACGTAGGAGCGCAGATCCCACTTGCGATCGCGCGTGCGCAGGTGCACGATCGCGAGCAGCCCGCCGATCACGAACCCGCAGAGGGTGACGATCGCGAGCGGCACGTGCAGGTAGAAGATCTTCTGCAGAAACCCTTCTTCGGCTTCGATCGGCGCGTAGAAGAACACGAGCACGAGCGCGATCGGAACCGCGACGAGCGTGGCGATGCTCAGTGGGCGCAGGCCCCGTCCGTATTCAGTACCTGTCCGAAAACCCCTCAGCTCGCGTTTCGGCGACCCCTGAGAAGAGATCTCGGGGTTTTCGGACCGTCTCTCAGGGGGGAATGTTCGGGACGACACTAGTCCTCCAGCAGGAAGTCGAAGACGGCGTAGGCGATCAGCCCGAACACCAGATCATAGAGCGCGAGCGTCGCCAGCCAGCGCACCTGCGACGGATCGACGTGCCCCCCCGCCCGCGCGAGAACCAGCAGCGGCGAGCTCGCGCGGGCGGCGCCGATCACGACGGGCACGAGCAGCGGCAGCGCGAGCAGCGGCCCGAGCAGGTCGCGCGCGCGGGTCTGCACGGCGAGCGCCGCGACGAGCGTGCCGATCGCCGCCACCCCGATGTCGGCGAGCACGAGCACGAGCAGCAGGTCGGGGAGCGTCTGGGAGAGCGGCGGCGCGAGCAGCAGCAGGCCGAAGGCCGGGACCGCGATCAGCTCGAGCACCGCGAGGTAGGCGAGCAGCGCCAGCGCCTTTGCCAGCAGCATCGCCGTGCGATCGACCGGTGCGAGCAGGAACGCGTCGAAGCCGCCCTGGTCCTGGTCGGCGACGAACAGGCGGTTGACGCCGAGCATCGCGGCGAACAGCAGCGTCACCCACAGAATGCCCGCCGCCTCGTCGCCGGAGACGCTGTTCTGGTTGAGCGCGAAGTGGAACACCACGAACGTGGTCACCGCGAACAGCGACATGCCCGGGATGGACTCCAAGGTGCGCAGCTCCACCAGCAGCTCCTTGCGCAGCAGTGCGGAGACTGTTGCCCATATCCCGGGCGGCCTCACCTGTACAGCTCGGCGATCTCGCCTGGATCGACGTCCGCGGCCTGACGCAGCAGCGCCGGGCGTCCGTCGCGCAGGCCCAACACCAGGTCCGCCTCGCTCAGCCCACCGCTCGGATCGTGGCTCGAGATCACCCGTGTACGTTTCGTGCTCGCGCCGATCAGCGGCTCGACCAGCTCGCTTGCCGCCGGATCGAGGTTTGCGCGTGGCTCGTCGAGCAACAGCAGCTCGGGGTCGTGCAGCGTTGCCCGGGCGACCGCCACGCGTTGCACCA
>DATCFG010000129.1:0-7481 GCA_036509655.1 Solirubrobacteraceae bacterium
TCGGGGAGCTCGCAGAAGGAGAACTCAACGCTTGACCACAGCACCAGCTCGGCGCCGAGCCGCGAGAGGTGCGTCGCGCACGTAGCGGCGGCGGCGAGGTAGTCGAGGATGAAGTCGCGCCCGGAGACGGCGTCGATCGAGTTCGGGGAGACCTCGCGGAAGCCGAGCTCCTTGGCGAGGAGGGAGCGGTCGGTGTCGAAGTTGACCCCGGCGAGGGCGCCCGCGCCGAGCGGCAGGCGGCCGGCCTCGTGCTCGGCATAGGCAAAGCGCGCGCGGTCTCGCGAGAGCATCCAGAAGTAGGCGAGCAGGTGATGGGAGAGGTAGACGGGCTGGGCGCGCTGCAGGTGCGTGTACCCGGGGAGCGGCCAGTCGAGATGCTCCTCCGCGCGCGCGAGCACGACAGCCATCATCTCCCCGATCGCCGCCTGCGCCACCACGGCTCGTTCGCGCGTGAACATCGCCAGGTCGGTCACGACCTGGTCGTTGCGCGAGCGGGCGGTGTGGAGCTTCCCGCCGACCGGCCCGGCGAGCTCGGTCAGGCGCCGCTCGATCGCCATGTGGATGTCCTCGTCGTCCTCGTGGAAGGGGAAGTGCCCCTCGCGCAGCTCCGATTCGACGGCGTCGAGCCCGGCCAGCAGCGCGTCGCGATCCTGCGCGGCGATGATCTCCCGCGCCGCGAGCATCCGCGCGTGCGCGCGCGACTGCGCGATGTCCTGCGGCCAGAGCCGACGATCGAGGTCGATCGACGCGTTCAGGCGCTGGAAGTCGGGGTGCTGGGGTTCACGGAAGCGGGACACGGTCAAGCAGTCTATGAGCAGCGCAGGATCGGCATCCTCATCCGACCGTAATGCGTGATCAAGTCCCTCAGCCGGGAGGGTGTCGCGGGGCGGTCGGATGAGGATGTCCGACCTGCTTGGCCGAGATGGAACTGCTTTCGGGCGGCTACTGCCCGAGCGCCACGGACAGGGCCTCGCACACGCGCCCGACCTGACCCTCGCTCATCTCGGGGAAGAACGGCAGCGCCACCGAGCGGGCGGCAACATCCTCGCAGACCGGGAACTCCCCGGGGCGGTGGCCGAAGCGCTCGCGGTAGAAGCTCATCAGGTGGATCGCCGGCAGGTACGGCTTGCTCTGAATCCCCCGCTCGGCGAGCTTACGGATCGTCCCGTCGCGCTCGACCCCGCGCGGGAGCTGCACGACGAACACGAACCACCCCCGCTTCGCCGCCGCGCCGCCGTCGAGGCCCTCAGGACCGTCGACACCGCCGAGACCAACGGCCCCATCGGCGCAGGGCAGCCCCAGCCCCTCGACCCCGGCGAACGCCTCCCGATACAGCCCCGCGACCCGCGCCCGCGCGGCGAGCATCTCGTCGAGCCGCTCCAGCTGAGCCAACCCGAGCGCGCAGGCGATGTCCGACAGCCGGTAGTTGAACCCAAGCCGATCGTGATCCAACCACCCCATATCGGGAGCCCGCCCCTGGTTGCGCTCCGAGTCGACCCGCGCCTTCATCTCCTCGGTCCCGAGCGTGACCATCCCCCCCTCGCCCGTCGTCAGCTGCTTGTTGGCATAGAACCCGAACACAGCCGGATGCCCCCGCCCCCCAACGGCCCCCCCGTCGGAATAGACAGCCCCAAGCGCCTCGCAGGCATCCTCGACGATCCCCAACCGATGCCGCTCCGCCAGCCGCTCGAACGCGGCCATGTCAGCGGGGTAGCCGAAGATGTGCACAGGCAACAACGCCCGCGTCCGCTCGGTCACAGCAGCAGCGGCCGCCTCCGGATCGAGGTTGAGCGTCACCGGATCGATATCCGCGAACACAGGCCGAGCACGCTCATAAACGGCAGCATTGGCAGAGGCCACAAACGAGAACGGGCTCGTCACCACCTCATCCCCATCCCCCACCCCCACAGCGCGAAGCGCGAGATGCAGTCCAGCAGTCCCACTCGACACAGCACTCCCCCACCCCGCGCCCACGCGCTCGGCAAACGCCCGCTCGAACGCGGGCACCCGCGGCCCAAGCGACAGTTGTCCTGAACGCAGCACGTCCAGGACAGCCCGCTCCTCAGCCTCCCCCAGCACAGGCCGCGCCAGCGGGATCGTTCCCTCCCCGGTAATCGAGCTCACCTCAACAGAGACGGGTCGTAAACGTGGGCGTCGGACAGGCGATCGGGGTGTCCTCGACGGGTCGAGATTCCAACGACCGGCCCCGCGCCCAGTAGGGCACCCGTGCCCAGCACTACACCTTCCCGGTCGTTGGAAGACTCGAAACCGACGAGGACCTACCACCCTGCATCCCATACTCCAGCGAATCAACAAGGGCATCCCAAGAAGCAGCGATGACGTTCTCGGAAACCCCAATCGACCCCCACACCTCAGCCCCATCGGAGGCATCGAGCAAAACCCGCGTAACGGCCCCGGTCCCCTTCGTCTCGTCGAGAATCCGCACCTTGAAGTTGACGAGGTCGATATCCCGCAGATGCGGATGGATCTCCCCGATCGCGTCGCGCAGAGCCCGGTCGAGTGCGTTCACTGGCCCGTTGCCCGCGGCGGTGCGCACGTAGAGCTCGTCGCCGAGCCAGATCTTAATCGTCGCCTCGGTCTCCGCGCGTCCGTCGGCGCGCTGCTCGACGATCACGCGCCAGGACTCGAGCCGAAAGAGCGGCTCGTAGACGCCCGCCTCGCGGCGCATCAGGAGCTCGAACGACCCGTCCGCGGCCTCGAACTGGAAGCCCTCGTGCTCGAGCGACTTGACGCGGTCGACGACGCGCTGGGCAAAGGCGTCGTCGGCGGAGATCCCCGCCTGGCGCGCCTTCTCGGAGATCGTGCCCCGCCCGGAGAGCTCGGAGACGAGCACGTCGCGACTGTTCCCGACGAGCGCCGGGTCGATGTGCTCGAAGGTCTCAGCGGCTGCGCGCACCCCGGCCGCGTGCAGCCCAGCCTTGTGCGCGAAGGCGTGCTTGCCGACGTAGGGCTGGGCGGGGTTCGGCGCACGATTGAGCAGCTCGTCGAGGAGGTGCGCGGTCTCCGTCAGGCGCGCCAGCTGCTCGGGGGCGAGCAGCTCGTAGCCGAGCTTGAGCTGGAGGTCGGCGACGATCGTGACGAGGTTCGCGTTGCCTGTGCGCTCGCCGATCCCGTTGATCGTGCCCTGCACCTGCGTGGCGCCGCCTTCGACCGCCGTGAGCGTGTTCGCGACCGCGCAGCCGGAGTCGTCGTGGGTGTGGATCCCGAGCGGGACGCCGGGGAGCGCTTCGCAGACGACCGCCATCGCGACGCGGATCTGCGGCGGCAAAGAGCCGCCGTTGGTGTCGCACAGCACGATCCGCTCGGCCCCCGCGTCGGCCGCCGCGCGCGCGCAGTCGAGGGCGTAGCCGGGGTCTTCGGCGAAGCCGTCGAAGAAGTGCTCGGCGTCGAGCAGCACGCGCTTGCCGTGACGGTGCAGGAACGCGACCGACTCGGCGATCATCGCGAGGTTCTCCTCGCGCGAGACGCGCACGACCTTCTCGACGTGCAGCACCGAGGACTTGCCGACGAGCGTGCACACGGGCGCGAACGATTCCGCGAGGATCCGCAGCCCCTCGTCCTCGTCGGCCTCGATCTCGCGCCGGCGCGTCATCCCGAACGCGACGATCTCCGCGGTGTCGAGGTGCTCGTCGGCGAGCAGCCCGAACAGCTGCTCCTCCTTCGGGTTGGATGAAGGAAAACCCGCCTCGATCATGTGCACGCCGAGCGCGTCGAGCGCGTGCACGACGCGCAGCTTCTCCTCCGCGGTCAGCGACATGCCGCCGCCGCCCATGCCGTCGCGCAGGGTGGCGTCATACAGCTGGATGTCGCGCATCGGGGGGCCTACCCCGCGGCGCTCGGCGTGGCGGCCGCGCTGCGTGCGTTGCCCGCGGCGGTGTCCCCACTCGGCGTCTGCAACGCGTCGGGAGAGACCAGGTCCAGCCACTCGCGGTAGCGCTCGGTGCGCCCGTGGATCGCGTCGTCGAAGGCGGCCTGGAGCACGCGCGTGACCTCGCCCGGCTGGCCGCTGCCGATCGTGTGGTCGTCGACCTCGCGCACGGGCACGAGCTCAGCGGCGGTCCCGGAGAGGAACACCTCCTCGGCGAGGTACAGCTCCGCGCGGGCGACGTTGCGCTCGAGCACCGTGTAGCCGAGGTCGCCGGCGATCTGGATCAGCGAGCGGCGGGTGATCCCGTCGAGGATCGAGTTGTGCTGGCCGGGCGTTGCGATCTCGCCGTCGCGCACGATGTAGAGGTTCTCGCCGGTGCCCTCGCAGACGTGGCCGTGCTCGTCGAGCAGGATCGCCTCCTCGTAGCCGGCCTTCAGCGACTCGACCTTCGCGAGCACGCTGTTGAGGTACTGCCCGGAGGCCTTCGCGTGGGGGATCAGCGAGCGCGGGCTGATCCGCTCCCAGGAGGAGACCTTCGCGCGGATCCCCTTGCGCTTGCCCTCCTCGCCGAGGTAGGCGCCCCAGGGCCAGCAGGCGATCGTCACGTCGACCGGCGCGTCGAGCGGGTTGAGCCCCATCTGGCCGTAGCCGCGGTAGACGATCGGGCGGATGTAGCACGAGCTCAATCCATTTCTGGCGACGAGCTCGAGCGTCGCGGCGCGCAGTTCCTCGGCCGAGTAGGGCACGGGCATGTAGTAGAGCTCCGCGGACTTGAGCAAGCGCGCAACGTGGTCGGCGTTGCGGAACACGGCGGGGCCGAGCTCGGTGTCATAGCAGCGCACGCCCTCGAACACGCCCGTCCCGTAGTGCAGGCCGTGCGTGAGGACGTGGACCTTGGCGTCCTCCCAGGCGACGAAATCTCCGTTCATCCATATGAGGTCGGTCTGGTCCACGTTCATTTTCTCCTGCTGGGGATTACTCGAGGTGGGCGATCACTGCCTTCGTCGCCTGCGCCGTGCCCACCGTCCCTCCCAGGTCGGGGGTGCGCAGACCCGCCGCCAGCGCGCCTTCAACGGCCGATTCTACAGCCGTCGCCTCGCTTTCCAAACCGAGGCCATGCCGCAGCAGCATCGCGGCGGAGAGGAACATCGCCAGCGGGTTGGCCTTGCCGGTCCCGGCGATGTCCGGGGCGGAGCCGTGGACGGGCTCGAACAGGCCGGGCGTCGACTGGGCCGGATCTCCCAGGGAAGCGCTCGGGAGCATCCCGATCGAGCCGGTCAGCATCGCCGCCTCGTCGGAGAGGATGTCGCCGAACATGTTCTCGGTCAGGATCGTGTCGAAGTGGCGCGGCGAGGAGACGAGCTGCATCGCGGCGTTGTCGACGAGCACGTGCTCGAGCTGGATGTGGGGGAACTCGCGCGAGTGCAGGTCGCTGACGACCGCGCGCCACAGCCGCGATGTCTCGAGCACGTTCGCCTTATCCACGCTGCTCACCTTCGCCCGCGCGGCGCCGAAGGCCGTGCGCGCGATCCGCTCGATCTCCGCGGTCGAGTACGAACAGACGTCGGAGGCGGTGGTCTCCGTGCGGGTCTTCTCGCCGAAGTAGATCCCGCCCGTGAGCTCGCGCACGACGAGCAGATCCGTGCCCTCGATCCGCTCGCGTCGCAGGGGCGAGGCCTCGTATAGGGCTGGGAGGGGCTTGACCGGGCGCAGGTTCGCGTACAGGCCGAGGCCCTTGCGCAGGCCGAGCAGCCCTTGCTCGGGCCGTGGCTGGTTGGGGTCCGTCGTGTCCCATCTGGGTCCTCCGACGGCCGCGAGCAGGACCGCGTCCGACGCGCGGCAGGCCGCGAGCACCTCGTCGGTGAGCGCAGTCCCGTGCGCGTCGATCGAGGCACCGCCGAACAGGTGCTCCTCGAACTCGAACTCGCCGACCGCCTGCAGGAGTTGGAGGGTGGGCGCCATGATCTCCGGGCCGATCCCGTCGCCAGGGAGCGTGACGATCTGGTGGGTCATCTGTCTCCTCTTCTCGCTTCAGCTCGCCGGTCCTGCACCCCGCGGCACTCGGCCGGCCCGCTCACAGCGCCGTCGTCGGGATCGGCGCCCATCCCGCGTTGCGGCTCTGCTGCTCGAACTCGTCGATCTCCGCCGCCTGCGCGAGCGTCATCGCGATGTCGTCGAGCCCGTTGAGCAGGCGATGGCGGATCTCGTGGTCGATCTCGAAGGAGGCCTCACGCCCGGCGAAGCGGACCTCCTGCTCGAGCAGGTCGACCTCGCCCGCGCCGGCGTGCGCGAGCGCGCGGCAGTCCTCGGCGTCGAGCACGACCGGCAGCAGCCCGATCTTCGTGCAGTTGGAGTAGAAGATGTCGGCGAAGCTCGGCGCGACGATCGCCTGGAAGCCGTAGTCCTGCAGCCCCCACGGCGCGTGCTCGCGCGAGGAGCCGCAGCCGAAGTTCTCGCCCGCGACGAGGATCGGGTTGGCCGGCAGGCTCCAGCCCGGTTGCTTGGCCCAGTCGTAGAAGAGGAACTCGCCGAAGCCCGTCCGCTCGACGCGCTTGAGGAACTGCTTCGGCATGATCTGGTCGGTGTCGACGTCGGCGCGGTCGAGGTGGCTGACGGCGCCTGCGATGACGCTTATCGGGTCCATGTCTAGCTCCAATCCCTGATGTCGACAAAATGGCCCTCGATAGCGGCAGCGGCCGCCATCTCCGGGGAGACGAGATGCGTGCGCCCGCCCCGTCCCTGACGTCCCTCGAAGTTGCGGTTCGAGGTCGAGGCGCAGCGCTCGCCGGGTTGCAGGATGTCGGGGTTCATGCCCAGGCACATCGAGCAGCCCGCGACGCGCCAGTCGAAGCCGGCCGCGCGGAAGACCTCGTCGAGCCCCTCTTCCTCGGCCTGCTTCTTGACCTGCTGGGAGCCGGGCACGACCATCGCGTCGACGGTCGGCGCGACCTTGCGGCCCTCGACGACCTTCGCGGCGGCGCGCAGATCGCCGATCCGCGAGTTCGTGCAGGAGCCGATGAACACGCGGTCGAGCGCGATCTGCTCGATCGGCGTACCGGGTTGCAGGTCCATATAGGCCAGCGCGCGTTCGGTCGACTCGCGGTCGGCGGGGCTGTCGAACTCCTCCGGCGCGGGCACGCGCTCGGTCACGGCGCGCACCATCCCCGGGTTCGTGCCCCAGGTCACCTGCGGGGAGATCTTGCTCGCGTCGATCGAGATCTCGCTGTCGAACTCGGCGCCCACGTCGGTGCGTAGCTCGCGCCACTGCGCGATCGCCTTCGCGAGCTCCGCGCCGCGCGGCGCGCCGGGGAGATCCCGGTCGGTGAACTAGGCGAAGGTCGTCTCGTCGGGCGCGATCATCCCGGCGCGGCCGCCGCCCTCGATCGTCATGTTGCAGACGGTCATCCGCCCCTCCATCGACAGCGCCTCGATCGCCGGGCCGGCGAACTCGACGACGTGCCCGGTCATCCCGCCGACGCCGAGCCGCCCGAGCGTGCCGAGGATCAGGTCCTTGGCGGTGACGCCGAAGCCGAGCGCGCCCTCGTATCGGATCCGCATCGACTTCGCCTTCGACTGGACCAGGCACTGGGTG
>DATCFG010000130.1:0-43038 GCA_036509655.1 Solirubrobacteraceae bacterium
CGCTGCTTCAGGCGCTTGACGGTGATCGGATCGAAGCGAAACGCGACGCTCTGCTTGGTCTTGGCGGGCGGCATGAGTCCCTAGTATAGCAGTGTATTGCTACGTGTTGCATCCCACATCGATCTGACGGGCACCGGGAAGTGGAGTGCCCCCGCTCACTACTAGCATGCCGGCCGTGGCCGCCTTGATCGACGTCGTCGTCCCCGCCTACAACCGCTTCGATCTCACTTCGAGCTGTCTGCGACACCTGGCCGCTCAGACTGTCGAGCACCATGTGATCGTCGTTGACAACGGCTCGACGGATGAGACACGGGAGTCCCTGGCCCGGGACTGGCCCGAGGTCCAGGTCCTTGCGCTCGAGCACAACCACGCCTTCACCCGGGCTGTCAACCTCGGGGTTGCCGCGGGCCAGGGCGAGCACATCGTGCTCATGAACAACGACGTCGACCTGCGCCCCGACTGCCTGGAGCATCTGCTGGCTCCGCTCGAGGGCGACCCCGGGGTGGGCTCGGTCGCAACCGTGCTACTCACGGTCGACGAGCAAGCGATCGACAGCGTCGGGGTCACCACCGACGTTACGCTCGCGGGCTTCCCCCGCCAGCAGGGTCTCGCTCCCGAGCATTCGCGAGATCCGTGCCCGGTGCTCACCGGCCCTGAGGGCACGGCCGCCGCCTACCGGCGCGCCGCATGGGAGCAGGTTGGCGGGCTGGACGAGTCGATCCAGGCATACATGGAGATCCTCGACCTCGCCTGGCGGTTGCGCGAGGCGGGATGGGAAACCGCGTGCGCACCGGAGGCGATCGGCGTGCACCTGGGCTCGGCGACCTTCGGCCGGGGTTCTGCCGGGCAGCGCCGTCTGGCGGGCTTCAGCCGCGGTTATCTGCTGCGCCGCTATGGCGTCCTGCGGAGCCGATTCGCGCCACGGGCTCTGCTGACCGAGGTGCTCGTCGTCTCCGGCGACGCCGTCCTTACGCGCGACCTGGCGGCACTGCGGGGACGCCTGGCCGGCTGGCGCGCCGCGCGGGGGATGGAGCGCCGTCCGAGGCCGCCGGCGGCGGCGATCGACGCGACGATTACGCTACGCAACTCGTTGGCACTGCGCTGGAACGTTCCTCGGCCACCTGCCAAGCCCTAGCCACCGGCCCAGCTACAGCGGTACAGGTCGCTCAGTGCTCGCTTGACTGCGGCGCGTCCAAAAGCCTCCCTGACACGCCCCAGCTGTCGCGCGCCAAGCGCCGTCGGCGACGCGAGGAAGCCGTCTGGTAATCCTGCGTCTGGTTGTCCGCGACCAGCAGGTTCTCTTGGTCGCCGCTGCGAAACGTACGGCTGGCGGGCCACCCCTCGACGTCGTACGCCTGGCCGTCGCGACCCACGACCGCAACGCGCGAGCCCTGCTCCTGAATCCGACGGGTGATGCTCCGCCGACCGCTCTCGAGCAGGTAGGTCGCACGCTTGTCGGCTGCCTGCTCGAGAGCCATCTCCACCAGCGCGAGCCGGTTGAGCATGAATGCGGTTGTGCGGATGTGGGGGTTGGGAAAGCGCGGATAGTCGCCCCGGGCGCGGGGCAGCCGGGCCAGCTGCTGGGGCCAGTGCCTTGCGCGTCCACGGATCCACTCCGCCTGACTCTCCCAGCTGGCGCTGGCCCCCACCAGCCCGACGTCCGGATGCTCGAGTGCATCCGCCAGCCGCTCCAGCCAGCCGTCCACCAGGACGACGCTGTAGGAGTTCAGAAAGCACAGTTTCTCGTGAGTCAATCGATGGGCCGCCTGACCGTAGGCCGCGAGGTCGAGCGTGGGTCGCTCCAGCTCGATCAGCCTGTGCTCCGTCCCCTCCAGCTCGGCAAGTAGTGCCTCGCGGGAAGACCCATCCGCCGGGCCCTTGGGTCCAACCCCGTTGAGCACGATCGCCAGCTCGTGCTCGGCCCCGGCGGGATGGGCATGGTAGGAGCGCAGGAAGTCCCGCAGGGGCTCGGGCCCGAGCGGCGCCCAGACCAGGTGGGCCAGCCCGATCATCGCTCGCCCGTGCGGACTATCGTCTCGAGCTGCGCAGCGGTGATGACCCGCGTGCCCTGCACCGCACGCCGCTTGCGCAGGGCCGCGGGCAGCCCTCGCAGCGCGTCGCGCATCGCCCGCATCCAGACACGTAGCTTGCGCGTACGCACGGCGACGTAGAGGTTGCCGAGCTGCCCGCGCAGGAGCTCTGGAGCATGGCGCCACAGCGCCCCGGCCGGATAGCACTTGGCGATCAGCCAGATCGGGTTGCGCCAGAGGTGGTAACCGTTGAAGTCCGTGATTCCGCGTCCGAGCGTCTCGCTGGCGCGGTGGTAGAGCACCGCGCCGGGCACGTAGCGACAGCGAAAACCCGCCAGCTGCGCACGAAAGGCCCAGTCGAGATCCTCGTAGTAGGCGAAGTAGTCGACGTCGAAGCCGCCCACCGCATCGATCGTCGAGCGCCGGTAGATCGCCGCCCCGCCGCACGCCCCGAAGACCTCCCGCGGTTCCTCGAACTGGCCGCTGTCGCGCTCACCGTGGCCACGGCGACCCCCGCCCCCACGCCAGCTGAGCACGTCGCCGGCGCCATCGATCAGCGTACGGTCGCCGAAGTTGAGCATCTTGGGCGTGACCGAGCCCGCCTCGGGGTGCTCGTCGAGCGCCGCGACGAGCTCGGCCAGACACTGCGGATCGAGCTCCATGTCGTTGTTGAACAGCCCGACGAGCTCTGTCCGCGGAGCCCGCAACGCGACGTTCATGGCCGCCGTAACACCGCCGTTGCGGGTGAGCGCGATCACCTCCACGGATGGCCAACTCTCGCGCACGTAGCGGATGGAGTCATCGCTCGAGCAGTCATCCACGACGACCGTCGTGAAGTTCGCATACGTCTGCGCGGCCAGCGAGGGCAGCACCTGCGCGAGCAGGTCACGGCCGTTGTAGTTGGTCAAGAGGACGGTGAGGCGGGCGGCGCTGGACATGGCTCAGTCGCGTTTGGCGCTCGTAAAGCGCTCGAAGTCGTCCAGTGCGATCCGCCGGGAGCCCATGATGCGCCTTCGCTCCCGCCGCCAGCCCGGGAACGCCCGCGCCGCACCGCGCAGAGCGCGCAGGTGCGCAACCAACATGCCCGCATGTACGCCATAGGCGAACCCCAGCAGCTGGTTCCAGGCGATCGCCGGGGCGTGGCGCATCAGGAAGCGTGCGGGAACGTCCTTGACGATCACGCCGATGGCGTTGCGTCGCTGCAGCTCGTAGTAGTCCGGACGCTTGTCGCCCCCGGTCGTCGCTCCGCCCATGTGATAGCCGATGGACCCTGGCACATAGCGGCTGCGGTGCCCGGCAAGCTGCGCCCGCAGCCCCCAGTCGACGTCCTCGAAGTAGGCGCGGAACGACTCGTCGAAGGGGCCCACGTCGGCGAACGCCGACGCGCGATAGAGCCCGGCTCCGCCGGTCGGGGCGAAGATCTCCTCCTCGCGCTCATACTGGCCGCGGTCGAGTTCGCCGTGCCCCCGGCCGAGGGCGGTGGCAGCCGTCGTGAAGACGTCGCCGGCCGCGTCGATGCGCTCGCGATCGTGGTAGCTGAGCAGCTTGCCGGCCGCGGTCGCTGCCTCGGGGTAGCGGTCCAATGTTGCAACGAGCTCTCCGAGCCACCGCGGGTCGAGCTCGATGTCGTTGTTGAGCAGGGCGATCAGCTCTCCGCGTGCGGCCTGTACACCCACGTTGAGAGCTGCCGCCACGCCAACATTGGACTCGCCGGTGGGGACGACTCGCACGTTCGGCCACTCGCGCTGCAGGTACTCCACGGAGTCGTCGCTGGAGCAATTGTCGATGACGATCATCTCGACGTCATCGAACTCCTGGGCAGCCAGCGTCGGGAGCACGACTTCAAGCAGCGCGCGCCCGTTGAAGTTCAGCACGGCCGCACTGACGCGCGGCGTCGAAGGCGCGATTGAGCTCATGTGCCGGAGGGCGTCGGCGCGCGATCTCCCCACGCGTACTGCGCGAGCAGGATGCGCCGGCGGGGATCAGCCGACTGGTAGATCCGCGTCTGATTGTCGGAGATCAACAGACGGCGCTGCGTGCCGCTCCAGAACGTCTCGCTGTCGGGCCAGCCATCGCTGTCGGAGACACTGCCCTCGCTGTCCACGACGAGCGCCCGCAGACCTGACTCGAGAACCTGGGCGGTGATGCTCCCGCGACCGCTCTCCATACGGTAGGCGTTGAACTTCCTCCTCACCCCCGCCTCGAGCAGGCGGGCAAGCAGCGAGCGCTCGCCCATGAACGCGTTAGTCCGCAGGTGAGGCGCGGGGAATCGGTTGAAGCCGAATGTCATGTCCGCCAGCGTACGGGCCGTGTAGAGGTAGCTCCGGAGGCCACGTGGAAGCGGCGCTCCGGCACGCTCTGACTCTATGCGCCGAAACTCCTCGAAGGCGCTGCTGCCCCGGGGCCACACGCGGCCGTAGGCGCTGGGCAGGCCGAGCCTGCGAAGCGCGTAGGAGCGCAGGCTCGCCCACGAGCCCGAGGCGCCGACGAGACCGGCACGGGGCTCCTCCAGAGCCAGATCCAGCTTGCGCAGCCAATCGCCCGTGAGCAGCTCGCTATGGGAGTTGACGAAGCAGATGCGATCGTGCTCGAGGTGCTCGAGCGCCTGGGCGTAGGCCCCGAGATCCTGCACGGGCCGAGGGAGCTCGATCGTGCGGTGCACCACACCGGCAAGCTCCGCTTCCAGGCCGGCGCGCTGACTGTCCTCGACGCCGTTGAGAACGACCACGAGCTCGTGCTCAGCGCCGGCGGGCTGGGCGTTGTAGGAGGCCAGGAACCTGCGCGGGGGATCGAGGCCCAGAGGACCCCAGATCAGGTGCACCACGGCGATCACCTGTGTCTCAGCGCGCCCATTCGCGAACGAGCCGCGTCAGCTCGGCTCCTCCGATGCGCCGGTTTCGCTGGATCTGCCTGCGGGCGCGGAGCCAGCCGGGCGCCTGGCGCAGCAGCGCCAGCACGGCGCGGGCGTGCAGGCGCAGCAGCCCGTCGCGCGCGCTCGCGCGCAGCAGCTGCAGATGCGTGTTTCCGATCCATGGCGCATTGAGCACCAGGAAGCCGAGCGGCGTGTCCTTGACGAGGACGCCGAGCAGATTGCGCCGGTGCAGGAGGAAGTAGAACTCGTTGCGGTCGCCGCCTGTGGTGGCGCTTCCCATGTGGTACGCGATCGCGCTCGGCACGTAGCGGCAGCGGTGCCCGCGCAGCTGTGCGCGCAAGCCCCAATCGACGTCCTCGTAATAGGCCCAGAAGGACTCGTCGAAACCGCCGACATCGGCGAGTGCCGAAGCTCGGTAGAGGGCGGCCCCGGCGCTCGGGGCGAATACGAAGGCCTCCTCGTCGTACTGTCCCTCGTCGAGCTGGCCATGTCCCCGCCTGGTGGCTGTCCCATCGCGCTGGAAGATGTCGCCCGCGCCGTCGAGCTCCTGCCTGCGCCAATAGTTGCGCAGCTTGCACGAGGCGCTGCTCGCGTCGGGATGGCGATCCAGCGCTCCCACTATCTCGGCGAGCCAGAGGGGGTCGAGCTCGATGTCGTTGTTCAGCAGCGCGACGAGCTCGGTGTCGGCAGAGCGCAATGCGACATTGAGGGCAGCGGCGACGCCGATGTTCTCGGTGCCCGTGCGAACGACCCGCACGTTCGGCCAGTACTCCTGCAGGTAGACGAGCGAATCGTCAGTCGAGCAGTTGTCGACCACGACCGCCTGAAAGTCGCGGTACTCCTGCGCGGCGAGGCTGGGGAGGACGATCTCGAGCAGCGCCCGTCCGTTGTAGTTGAGGACCGCCACCGTCACCCTCGGCTGGGCCTGCTGCCCGATCGTCATCGTGCGCCACCCAGGCCGCGAAGAAGCTCGCCGAGCTCATCAGGCAACCGTCCGCACAGCGCCAGCACTCCCAGGAAGACGCCGCTCGCCACAAAGACACCCGCGACGGCGGGGATTGGGAGAAGCAGCCCAACAGCGACCGCGGCCCCCCCGGCGAGCGCGGCAATCGGAACCGCGCTCAGCGGCAGACGCACACCGGGGAGCTTGCGCGAGAGCAGCACCGCCGAGATCAGCGCGAGGCCCAGCTCACCGCACACGACCGCGATCGCGCCGCCGCGGGCGCCGATCGAGGGCGACAGGACGGCGGTGACCGTCGCGGAGGTCACGAGCGCCAGCAGGTTGGCGATCACGATAGGTCGGTAGTGCCTGGCAGTCAGCAGTGGCAGGCCACAGGCCATCGCCATGAAGTTACCGATCAGCGAGAAGCCCTGGATCCGCAGTACGGCGATCGCAGGATCGGCTTTGTTGGCCGCGAGCACGTGGATGGCAAACGGTGCGCCGACCTCGATGCAGACGACGATCCAGGTGGCGGCCAGGAGAGCGAGCTCGAAGATACGCCCGCTCACACGCGCGAAGCGCTCCGGGTCGCTCGCCTCGGCCCGCGCCAGGATCGGGAACACGGGGGCGAGGATCATCCCGGGTACCCCTACCAGGACTTCCATGATCCGGAAGGAGATCGCGAAATAGCCGATCTGCACCGCAGTCGCCACGAGCGACATGACCACGATGGCAATCCGCAGGTAGACGATGTTGACCGCGGCGACGACCGCCCAGGGGATCGATTCGCGCAGCAGCCGCCACCACTCGCCGAGGTGGAAGCTCGGTGTCAGCGGCGTGTACCGGGCGACCAGCGGGATCGTCACCAAGAGCGAGACCCCGGCTGCCGGGATCGCGATCGCAATCAACGGCACCAACCCCGCCCCGGCCAGCACGAGGGCCACGATTAGGCTCACGCTCACGATCTGACGAAGCAGTTCGATCGCCGAGCTCCAACCGAAGCGAAGGTGACTCTGCAGCGGCATCGAGAGCATGCTCTGCAGCAGCTGCAGCACGAGCCCAACGCCGGCGAGGACCGTACCGAGCACCATCGCGGTCGTGTAGCCGGCTCCGGCCGCGAAGGCCACGGCCAGAGCGACCCCGACGCTCGTGAGCAGCAGGCGAATCCCGATCGCCGCACGCATCATGCTGCGGCGCTGCTCGTCGCCGAGCTGAGAATACCCGCGCAGCACGATCGAGTTGAGCCCGCCCTCGGTGAAGCCGGCCACGATCGTGACGAGCGCCGTCACGGTCACGTACCGGCCGAATTCCACGACACCGAGGTGGCGGGTCAGCAGCGGCGCCGATATCAGCGACAGCATCAGGCCGGCTACATAGGCTCCTGTGCGTAGCGCGCTGCCCTTCAGCGCCGAGCGGCCGGCCTGCGCGCTGTCGAGGTGATCGCCCGGACCAGCCGGCTCTGTGACCGTTACAGACATCGCTTAATCATGCAGTTTCGGGGGGAGTTGCGCACGGCTCCGGAGTTGGTGGCCTGGAGGCGATCACCCGAGGCTACGCTCGCGCCACCACGTCACGGTGTCGCGCAGGCCATCATCGAGCGATATGCGGGGGGAGAACCCGAGCTCCCGCTCCAGCCGCCCGACATCCGCTACCAGCGAGGGCGGCTCCTGCGCGCGGATGGGTATGGCTCCAACCGCCAGCAGCTCCTCGGCGCCGCAGATCGAGGCGATCCGCTCGCCGACATCACGCAGCGTGACACCGATTCCGGAGGCGAGGTTGACCGGACCGGAGATCGGGCTGGCAGCCAACGCGGCGATAGCCGCCCCGGCGTCGCTGACGTGCAGCAGGTCGCGGCGCGAGGAGCCCTCCGTCATTCGCGCGGGCTCCCCGCGGAGCAGAGGAAGGATGAGCGACGGCACAAAGCGGCCCTGCGCCTCGAAGGGGCCGTAGAGCAGGAACGGGCGAACCCAGGCGAGCGAGATGCCGGCCTGCTCGGCAAAGGCCGAGGCGACCACGTGCAGCCCGTGCTTGGACGCGCCATAGAGGGTGGCCGGGGCCAACGGCGCATCCTCCGCATAGACCTCGCGCGACCACGCGTACTCGGCGCATGTGCCCATCATCAGCGCTCGTTGTCCGCCCGCGGCGGCAAATGCCCGTAACAGCGACAGCGAAGCCTCAACCCAGCGCACGTTCTCAGGAGAGGACCAGAACTCTCCGTGCTCGACATACCAGGCGAGATGGACCAAGACCTCGGGCTCTACATCACCGAGGACCTCGCAGCCGCCGAGCAGATCGACCTCGTGCCAGGTGACACCCGGTATCTCCTCCCCGCGTCGGAGCGCGAGCGCGTGCACCTCATGGCCTGCCTCCAAGAGCGCGCTCAGCGTGGGCCGCCCGATGAAGCCCGAAGCGCCCGTGAGAAGCACGCGGCTCACGGCTTGAAGTCCGGATAGCCGGCGTCGCGCTCGGAGATGATCCGCTCGCCGTCCGGCTCGGGCCACTCGATCCCGAACGCCGGATCGTCCCAGCGCACACCCCGGGCCGCCTCGGGAACATAGGGATCGCCCATCTGGTAAAGCACTTCGGAGTTGTCTGTCAGCGTCTGAAAGCCATGCGCGAGCCCCGCGGGGATGTAGAACGCGAGGCGGTTCTCGGCGCTCAGCTCGACCCCGTGCCAGGCCCGACCGGTCGGCGAGTCGGGCCGCAGATCGACAGCGACGTCGAAGATCGCGCCCCGCACGCAGCGCACGAGCTTTGACTCGCCATGGGGCTCGGCCTGGTAGTGCATGCCGCGCAGGGTGCCACGACGGTGGTTGAACGAGGCGTTGCACTGCACGACATCCGGGTTCAAGCCCCGCGCACGGAACTCCTCGGCATCGAACGTGCGAGCGAACCACCCGCGATCGTCCTCGATCTCCTCCAGCTCGATCGCCCACGCTCCGGGCAGCGGTGTCTCGACAAACCTCACGAGAGCAGCGTCAGCTCCGGCGTGCGCGCCGCGAAGCGGCCGCCCCACTCGCGGATGAAGCCGAGCTGCTCGACGATCTCATCCTTGAGGTTCCAGGGTAGGATCAGCACGATGTCGGGCCTGTCCTCGCGCAGGGCCTCGGGCGAGCGGATCGGGATGTGGCTGCCCGGCAGCAGGTGTCCCTGCTTGTGTGGGTTGAGGTCATATGTGTAGTCGAGGAAGTCACAGCCAACACCGCAGTAGTTGAGCAGCGTGTTGCCCTTCGCCGGCGCGCCGTAGCCGGCGATGCGCAGGCCCTGTTCCTTGAGATCGCTGAGGAAGCCGAGGATCTGGCGCTTGTCGCGCTCGACCAGCCGGCCGTAGCCGAGGTAGGTCTCGAGCTGTTCGTAGCCGGCGCCGCGCTCGCGCTCGCGCAGCTCGCGGGCCGCATCTGTGTCCGGCTTCTCCAGATCATCCGCGTGGCAGCCGTAGATCCGCAGCGAGCCACCGTGGGTCGGCAGCTCGTCGACGTCGAACAGGCGCAGGCCATGGGCCTCGAACACGCGACTGACGGTCAGAAACGAGAAGTAGGAGAAGTGCTCGTGATAGATCGTGTCCCACTGCTTGTCGTCGATCAGGCTCATCAGGTGGGGGAACTCCATCGTGATCACGCCCCCCGCCTTCAGCAGGATCTTCATCCCCGCGACGAAATCGTTGAGGTCGGGGACGTGGGCGAGCACGTTGTTGCCGAGCAGCAGGTCCGCCGAGGATTCGCTCGCGAGCGAGCGGGCGGTCTCCTGGCCGAAGAACTCGACGAGCGTGGGGATGCCCTTCTGCAGCGCCACCTTCGCGACGTTCGCCGCGGGCTCGATCCCGAGCACGGGGATCTGGCGCTCGTGGAAGAACTGCAGCAGGTAGCCGTCGTTGGAGGCGATCTCGACGACGTGGCTGTCCTCGCCCAGGCCGAGGCGCTCGATCATCAGCTCGGCGTAGCGGCGGCTGTGCTCGAGCCAACTCGAGGAGTAGGACGAGAAGTAGGCGTAGTCGGAGAAGATCCGCTCGGGCGTCTCGAACTCCTCCAGCTGCACCAGGAAGCACTGCCCGCAGACGAGCGCGCGCAGCGGGTAGAACGGCTCCATGCTGTTCGCCCGCTCGGGCGGCAGGTAGGAGTTCGCCAGCGGCGACATCCCGAGATCGGCGAAGACCGCCTCGACGGGCGCACGGCAGAATCGGCAGAGGGTCTCGCTCATGATTGGGCCGCAGCGTATTGGAAGGACTCGATCTGCCCCAGCGTCACCTTGCGCATGTCCGCTCCGTCGCGCAGCTCGCGATACCAGTCGACGATGCCCTCCAGCGTCGCCGCCAGGTCGAGGCCCGGGCGCCAGCCGAGCTGCGCCCGTGCCTTCGAGGAGTCGAGCTTCAGGTAGCGCGCCTCGTGCGGGTGCGGGCCGTCGTCCTGGATCGATCGCAGGTGCTCGGGCCAGGAGGCGGCAATCCGCTCGACGATCCAGCCGACGGGACGGGCGTCCTCGTCGGTGGGCCCGAAATTCCAGCCCTGCGCCAGCCGCGGCTCGTCCCACAGCGCCTGGGCCAGCACGAGATAGCCGCTGAGTGGGTTGAGCACGTGCTGCCAGGGTCGGATCGAGTTCGGGTTGCGCACGCGCACCTGCTCGCCGGCGAGCGCCGCGCGCATGATGTCCGGCACCAGCCGGTCCTCGCCCCAGTCGCCGCCGCCGATCACGTTGCCGGCGCGAGCGGAGGCCAGGCGCGGCCCGTCGGCGGCCGAGAAGAACGAGCGGCGGAAGGCGTCGGTCACGAGCTCGGAGCAGCCCTTCGAGCTCGAGTAGGGGTCGAAGCCGCCCATCGGCTCGTGCTCGCGGTAGCCCCACTCCCACTCGCGGTTCTCGTAGCACTTGTCGGAGGTGACGTTCACGATCGCGCGCACCTCGCCTCCGTGCAGGCGCACCGCGTCGAGCAGGTTGACCGTGCCCATCACGTTCGTCTCATAGGTCTGCCTCGGTTCGACGAACGAGGGCCGCACGAGCGACTGCGCCGCCATGTGGAAGACGACCTCCGGCTTGGCTGCCGCGACCGCCGCCGCGACCGCATCGGGGTCGCGCACATCGCCCTCGATGTTGTCGAGGACCTCGCCGACGCTCGCCAGCTCGTACAGCGACGGTTGCGTCGGGACACCGACCGAGAAGCCCGTCACGTGGGCGCCGAGCGACTGCAGCCACAGCGACAGCCACGAGCCCTTGAAGCCGGTGTGCCCGGTCAGCAGCACGCGGCGCTCGCGCCAGAAGCCGGGGTCGACGACGCTCATGGCCACGTCCGCCAAGGGGCCTGCCCCGAATCCCACAGCTGCTCGAGCTCGCGGCGATCGCGGAGGGTGTCCATCGGCTGCCAGAAGCCCTCGTGTTGAAAGGCCGAAAGCTCGCCGTCGGCCGCCAGCGCGCGCATCGGCTGCTGCTCCCACACGAGCTCGTCGCCACCGTCCAGGTATTGCGCCACATCGGGGGAGAGCACGAAGAAGCCGCCGTTGGTCCACGCCCGATCGCCCCGCGGCTTCTCCTCGAACCCGCTCGCCCGCTCGCCGACGACGTCGATCGCCCCGAAGCGCCCCGCGGGCTGAACCGCCGTGACGGTAGCCGTTGTCCCCTGCTCGCGATGGAAGGCGACGGCCGCGGTGATGTCGACGTCGGCGAGGCCATCGCCGTAGGTGAAGCAGAAGTCCTGATCTTCCACATAGCTCAACACGCGCTTGAGTCGACCGCCGGTCATCGTCCCCTCGCCCGTGTCGACGAGCGTGACCCTCCACGGCTCGGTCGCCGAGCGATGGACCTCCATGTCGCCGCTGACGAGATCGAAGGACACGTCGCATGTGTGCAGGTAGTAGTTGGCGAAGTACTCCTTGATCAGGTAGCCCTTGTAGCCGAGGCAGATTACGAACTCCTCGATCCCGTGAGCGGCGTAGATCTTCATGATGTGCCACAGCATCGGCTTGCCGCCGATCTCGACCATCGGCTTCGGGCGCACGGCGGTCTCCTCGCTCAGTCGCGAGCCGAAGCCACCAGCCAGGATCACCGCCTTCATAGGGGGCAGACTACCGCCCCCTATGGACCGCCTCCTACCGCTCGTCGTCCCGCCGGTACCCCAGCCGCGCGGAGATCCGGTCGGCCGTCGACACGAGGTGCGGACCGAGCGCGTCGACGAGCTCGCCGAGGGAGATCATCGAGCTGTGAGCGGCCATGTTCACGGCGGCGACCACCTCACGGGCCTCGTTGCGGACGGGCGCGGCGATCGAATACAGGTCGGCCGCGAGCTCCTGGTCGTTGACGGCGAAGCCGGCGTCGAGCACCTCGTCGAGCTCGTCGCGCAGGGTCTTCTTGCTCGTGATCGTGTTCGGGCCCCTCTTCGTGAGCGTCATCTCGCCGATCAGCTCGCGCTGCTCCGCCTCCGGGAGGTTGGCGAGCAGGATCTTGCCCATCGAGGTGCAGTACGCGGGCAGCCGCGAGCCGGGGTGCAGGCCGAGGTCGATTTTGTCCTGGCCGCGGCGCCAGCTGCGGGCGCGCTCCACGTACAGAACGTCGGTGCCGTCCAACACCCCGAGATTCACGGTGTAGGAGCTGCGCACGCGCAGTTCCTCGAGATCCTCGCGCGCCAGCTCGCGCAGACCGGTCGCGTTCAGCGCCGACATCCCCAGGTCGGTCACTTTCAGGCCGAGGCGGTACTTGCGCGAGGCGCCCTGCTCCAGGTAGCCCAAGGCCACGAGCGTAATCACGTACCGGTGGGTCGTCGAGCGGCTCATACCGAGCTCGTCCGCGATATCCGCGATCCCGAGCACCGGACGCTCCGGGGTAAAGCACCCCAGGATCGCCAGGCCACGCTCGAGCGACTGCGAGTAGCGCGGCTCGCGCAACGACGGAACCGACCAGGCCGGGTTCTCGATCGCGTTGGGGCTTTTCCTAGGCATCAAACCTCCTCATCGCACAAGTATAGATAAGCACAACCGTTCATCCCTTATCGGCGCGCCGGTACCGGCGCGAGACCGGGTCGCGCTCCAACAGCCCGACCTCTACAAACGTCGCGGCATAGCGATGCGTCGTTGAGATGCCCATGCCGAGCTGTTTCGCGACATCCGTGACCGCGCGATCGCTCCCATCGGCCGGGAAGGCCGCGAGCACCATCAGGCCCCGCAGCAGCGACCGCGAGAACCGCACATCGTCGAGGCGCGAGTTGAAGGCATCGACGTCGAGCTGCTGGAGCATCCGCGAGTTCGCCATGCTGCCGTCCTGCGCCGCTTCGCGCAGGACACGGTTGACCTGCGCCTTCGACAGCTCGATTGAGACTCCGTTCTCGGACACCGTCGCCATACCAGCGATATTGACGGGGCCGCCGGCCCCTGCATAGTGACGCGTCGCCATAGATTCCGAGCACTCTCGCGATTCCGGCAGTTCTCGGGAATGATCTACTCCGGCCACTGGAGCCGGCTATCGGCGACATGGAGCCGGCTATCGGCCACTGGAGCCGGCTATCGGCTGCATGGAGCCGGCTATCGGCCACTGGAGCCGGCTATCGGCGACATGTCATCGGCGCCGGCGCTCGAGCACGACGCGCGATCCCGCGTGGGGGGTGACGATCACACTCCGCCAACGTGGATGCTCGATCTCGCGGGCGGCCGGCCTGACGGTCATCGTCTCGAGCACCGTGCGCAGCACGGTCTTCATCTCCAGCGTGGCCAGGTGCAGGCCGGGACAGCGCTTGCGGCCGCCACCCCAGGGCAGCCACGCGAAGGTGCTCGGCGAGGACCCGAGAAAGCGCTCGGGGCGGAACTCGTGAGGCTCTGGATAGAGCTCGGGATCGTGGTGGGCGAGGTAGATGCACCCCAGCAGCTGCGCCGGCGGCCGGTAGGTCCAGCCCCCCACTTCGATCGGCCGCTTGACGGCTCGCGGGATCGTGAACAGGAACACGGGCCGGTGGCGCAACACCTCGCGCACGGTCGCGGTCAGGTACTCCTCGCCGCCGTCGGAGTCGATCTCCTCGGTCAGCCGCGCCAGCACCTTCGGGTTGTGCGCCAGCAGCTGGAACGCCCACGCCAGCTCCGCGGCCGTCGTCTCGTGTCCGGCCAGGATCACCGACACGAGGTTGTCGCGAATCTGCCGGGTGCTCATCGGACTGCCGTCCGGATTCTCGGCGCCGAGCAACATCGCCAGGATGCCGCTCGCTCGAGCGGATGCGTGCGCTTCGTCGCGGATCAGGCCGAGCATCAGCCTGTCCACCTCGGCCCGCTCGCTCAGCAGCAGCTTCCAGACGCCACGCCAACCCGGCAGGCGTCGCAGTTGCGGCTCCTGCAGCGAGAGGCTCGCGGTCACAGAGAGCATCGCGAGCAGTCGCTCGTGCAGCTCGGCGACGCGCCTGTCCGCGCGTCTGAAGATCGTTCTCAAGATGACCCTCAGCGTCAGCGCTCGCAGATGCGGGTGGATCGCAAACCGCCGGCCCACCGGCCATGTTCCGACCCCACGCGCCACCACCTCACTCACCATCTCGGCATGCTGCGCGATCAACTTGTGATGGAACGCGGGCATGATCGCCCTGCGTCCACACATGTGCTGCTCTTCCTCGATCAACATGAACGACTGCTCTCCGACGAGCGGCGCGATCACAGCCGCGCCGGCGCCTGGATGAAGCGTGTCCGCCGGCGCCGTGACGATCGCCCTGATGTCGCTCGGGTCCGACATCAGCACCATCGGCGGCGCCCCCACCGGGTAGATCGTGAAGCGGCAGCCATAGCGGGCGCGGCACTCCTCGAGATAACGGTGGGGCCAGCGCCAGAAGAGCAATGTTTGGATGACCGAAGCCAGCGGAGCGCCCAGTGGGAGGCTATCCATCGAGCTAGGCCGATCCCTGCCCGTATAGAGCTCGCCAGGCTCGCAAGACGGGCATCAGCAGCCTCGTCAGCGAGCCGCTGGACCGCAGGATGCACCGCGTCGTGCCATGCATCGTCGGCGTGCGGGCGCTGTCCTTCGTGAGGTACATCGCGATCATGCAGCTGGCGATCACGAGATGCCGCTCGCCGCCGGGGAGCGCCGCCACCTCAGCCAACGACCGCCGGACGATCTCCACGACGCGCCGCGTCGCGATCTCCGCGCTCTGGTAGTGGCCGATATAGCTGTGGTCGGCGTTCGCGGCGTCCTCCACGATGTCGCCGTAGCTGTCGAGCATCGTTCCCGCGAGCGAGACCCACGGCAGGTAGGCGTCGTAGGTGTTGGCGATCCGCCCCTCCTCCAGCCCCGGCTCGGCGGTCAGCGCAAGCAGCGCGAGAATCGTGAGCCAGGCGCTCGCACCCGCCGCCAGCTCAAACCAGGCGAGATCCCCGTCGCGCGCGAAATGCGCCTCAGCCCACCCCTTCAGCGCCAGATCTCGCGCGTGGGAGTCCGGCTCGTGGTTGAGAGCGAGGACCTGCGCGTAGTGGGCGGCGCGCAGGAGCAGCGGCCTGGCGGACTCGTACGACGGCATCCTGCCGGAGGTTTCGCGGCAGGTCTGCACGAGCGCGCGCAGGTATCCGCCGTCGTCCTTCCAGGGATGCCACCGGTAGTAGTCCGAGACGTCGAGGCTCGGTTGCAGCGCCTCGACCAGAGCCCGATGCAGCTGCAGGCCATTGTCGATGCCGACATATGCGCCTCGCTCACTGGCGCAATCCAGGAAGTCCGCCATGATCTCGTACGCGACGAGCAGCCGTAGGAGATCCGGCGAGCGGCGCGTGGGGAGCGTCCAGAACAGGGCCGCGCCGTAGATGTTGCCTCGCTTGCGGTCGATCGCCGCCAGGGCATCCCGCCGGAGCACCGCGTCCGGAATGCCGGCTGCGCGCATGCGCCAGTGCCGCACCTCGCGCGAAACGCCACGCAGCCCCCAGAGCAGCTCCCGGGCTCCGGCAGCGAACAACGCCCAGGCTTGCCTGAGGTCGAGCGACGGGGGATCGGGCTTTCGCAACGCCGGGATATTTCCCGAGCCTAGAAGATCGGGTGGACCGCAAACACCCAATCGTTGAGAGCCGCCCAAGATCGGCCAATATCTCGCCTAGCCGGCGGGTTTCAAGGCCGGGACGACCGGGGACGAGCTACGCGTACGGGGCCACTGCCGCGGCGCGATAGCCGAGCAGCGCGACGATCGCCACCGCGAGCACGCTGACGAGCGCGAAGCTCACGAGCGCGAGCAGGACTCCCGCCGAGAAGACGATCGGAAAGCCCGTGACGGTCGCGAGCGCATGGCTGATCAGCAGCTCCCCGTAGATGCCGCACACGGCGCCGATCAGGCATCCTGCCCCCAGCAGCAGAGCGCTCTCGCAGAGCAGCGCCCGCCACAGCACCCCGTGCTCATAGCCCTGCACCTTCATGCGGGCGAGGCGGGGACGCCGCTGCCAGATCATCGTCCCCATCGCGATCGACATCGCCAGCACCGAGGCGATCAACACGAGCGTCGCGATCTGCGTCAGCCGCGAGAGCCCCTGGCGGCTGATCTGCTCCCATTGACGTACCCGTTCGCCGGCGGTCTGGACCGTCAGCCCGGACCCGGCGCCCAGCGCGTGTGCGACCTCGAGTCGGCCCCGCGCCGGCGATACTCCACGCGCCAAGCTGATGTTCAGCGCACTCGCGGCGCTGCTGCCCGAAGCTCGCGCGTAGTCATCGGCGTTGACGATGATCGCGCCAGGGGGCCATCCACCGTTCGTACTGAAGCCGGCGATGCGGAAGCTGGTGGGGTTCGAGGCGGGGAGCGCGAAGTACCCACCGATCCGCAGGTGGGCTTCGTGCGCGATCGCCTCCGAGACGACAGCCCATCCACCCGCACGGATGCGGGCTGTCGCGATCGCGAGGTTGCCACCGGTCAACTGCCCGCGCGGGATCGGGTGGGCCGAGCCACGCGGTGGCGCGATCACCCACGCGCGGCGATCGCCGAGATCGAGGAACCCGCCCCGGTAGATGCCGATCGCCCGCACTCCGGGCAAGCCCCTCAGCAAGTTCGCGGTCGAGCTTGGGAACGGGGTCGTGGCGAGCGTGTTGTTCACCCCCGACGGCGATACCCACAGATCGGTCGTATCGCTGATCTCGACCGCGGTCCTGTCGAGCCCATGCTGCAGGTTGCGCTGTGCCCCCTGAATCGCGACGCTGCCGAACACGGCGATCGCTCCGGTTGCGGCGATCGCAAGCGATCGCACCCGTGTCTGCGGCGAGCGCAGTTCGATCACGGCGATCCGCGTGGAGGCCGATCCGAAGCGGGCTTGCACGCGGTCGAAGAGCGTGACCGCCCCGTAGAGCAGGAGCGGCAGCAGCAACAGCAGCGCGAGCACCAGGATCGCGCTGCCGAGGACCGCCAACCGGGGCGCGGCGAGCAGGATCGCCGTCGTCGCCCCGATGCAGGCCAAGCCCCCCGTCAGGCCGCCGATCGTCCACCGCCGGCGCACGCGACCGCCGCCGGAGGCGACGGCCCGGCCGGAGCGAGAGACGCTCTCCCAGAGCGGGATCAGCACGCCGGCGCACGCGGCCAGCAGCCCCACGCCGGCGGCGATCGCGATGCTCTGGGAGGTGACGACCCGCTGCGAGCCGGCCGGGAAGGCGAACGACAGGTAGCCGGGATTCGATCGGAAGACGGCGATCGAGAGCACCTCGCCGAGCACCAGGCCCAGCAGCGCCGCCGCGCCGCCGAGCATGAGCGCGTCGAACAGCAGCGCCGCGACGATGTCCAGGCGGGAGGCGCCGTTGGCGCGCAGCCCGGCGACCAGGCCACGGCGCAGCGGCAGCGTGAGGAGCATCGCGTTGAACGCGAACAGGAACCCGACGAGCGCGCTGATCCCCGCAAACAGGCTCTCCCCCTGATCGGCCGGCGCCGCGGCGACGCCGAACAGCTTCACGTCGAAGTTGGCGGGCTCGACGTTCAGGCGGCCCGCGGCCAGCCGCCCCAGTCCCGCCCGCAGCTCGAGCTCGTGCCCGGGCAGCGCCCGCACGAAGATGCGGGTGACGCGCCCACGCATACCGGTGAGCTGCTGCGCGTAGGACAGCGGCGCCACCGCGACAGGGCTGTTCGCGAGCCCCCCGATCGCCGTCGCGTCGAGCGAGATGCCGACGAGCGCGCTGACGGCGCTCGCGCCGATCTGCAGCTCGATCGGCGCCAGCGGCTGGGCGCCGATCGTTGCGGCGACCGACGCGGGCAGCGCGAGCGCCCGCAGGCGGGCGATCTGGACGTAGTGGAAGTGCTTCAGCAGCGGGCTGTTGCGGAGCGCCAGGCGTGGATCGGCGCCGATCAGCTCGACCGACTCGCGGCCGCTCGGCCCGATCGCCTCGGCCGGCTGCTCGAGCACAGGCACCGCGGCGCTGACCCCGGGCAGCCGCCGCACCCGTTCGAGCATGCTTTCGTCGAAGCCCTGTGAACCGCGCGACTCGAGCTGGTACTGCATGCTGCCGACGATCTCGCTCGCCAGCTGCTGAACCGAGCCGTTGAGGCTCGCGCTCGCCACCTGAGAGGCGAACAGCAGCGCCACGCCGACGGACAGGCCGAGCACCGCGAGTAGCTCCTGCACGAGCACGAGCCTCACTTTCAGCCGCACGCGGTACAGATGGGCGATGCTCGACAGGCGCATCCGCCGGCCTACGATCCGCTGAGCGGGGCAAGCACCTCGTCGGCCTCGTAGGCGACGAGCCGGCCGTCGCGCAGCTCGTGCACCCGGTCGGCGAACGCCGTCGCGTGGGGATCGTGGGTGACGAGCAGCACCGCGGCGCCGCGCTCACGGCAGGCCTCGCTCAGCAGCTTCAGGACCTCGCCGCCGCGGCGCGTATCGAGGCTCCCCGTCGGCTCGTCCGCGAGCAGGAGCTTCGGGTCGGTCGAGAGCGCGCGCGCGATCGTCACGCGCTGGCGCTCGCCCATCGAGAGCTCCTCGGGGCGGTGGCCGAGGCGCTCGCCCAGCCCGAGGCGCTCCAGCAGCGGCACGACCAGCCGCTCGGCGCGGCGCGCGCCGCCGGTCAGCCAGAGCTTCATCGCGGCATTCTCCACCACCGTCCCGCCCGGCAGCAGGTCGAAGGCCTGGTCGACGTATCCCAGCTCGCGCAGGCGGTAGCGCGCGCGCTCGGCCTCGGACAGCGCGGAGATCTCGCGGCCGTCGACGATCACCGCGCCGCTGTCGGGCTCCAGCAGCGCCGCGATCAGCATCAGCAGCGTCGTCTTGCCCGAGCCGCTCGGACCGTACAACGCGACCAGCTCGCCGGCGGCGACCTCGAGCGAGACGCGGTCGACGGCGCGGACCGGTTCCCCGGCGCCGACGGGATAGTGCTTTGTCAGCTCGCGGAGCTCGAGCACGGGAAGTCGATGACGTTGCCCAGGCGTGCCGGCGGTCGCACGGTCTCCAGCAACTCGCCGCCGGCCAGCGTCGCGACGCGCCGCGACCAGCTCGTGGCGGCGGCGTCGGAGACGCTCATCAGCACGGCAAAGCCCTGTTCGACGGCAAGCGCGTCCAGCAGACGCGTGATCTCGTCCGCCTCCGCGAGCCCGAGCGACAGCGTGATGTCGTCGACGAGCAGCAGCCGCGGCGCGCGGGCGATGCCCTTGGCGACCGCGACGAGCGCGCGCTCCCAATCGGCGAGGCTGCCCCACGACTGCTCGGCGCACTCCCCCGCGCCGACCCGCTGCAGCGCCGCCCGCGCCCGCGCGTAGGACTCGCGCTTCCCGCACGTCGCAAACAGCGGCAGCGCGACGTCGGCGAGCATCGGCACGTCGAGGTCGGGAGCCGCCGGACCGACCCAACCGATCTGCCCGCCGAGCAGCCGCGAGCGCCGCCGCTCGGAGAAGTCCCAGATGTCCTCGCCCGCGAAGCGCACACACCCGCGTCCGGGCCGCTCGATCCCGGCCGCGATCCGTAGCAGCGAGGTCTTGCCCTGCGCGCGCTGCGCGAGCACCGCGACGGTTTCCCCGGCGTCGAGCTCGAGCGAGACGTCCGCGAGCACCCGGATCACGTGCCGTCCCCGCGGGAAGCTCAGGCAGACCCCCGTGAGGGACAGCACCGACATCTCAAACCCTGGGCGGCGAGGAGGCCTGCCGGCTTTCCGCCGCGTAGCGCTGTCCTTCGCTCTGCAGGTACTGCCGCAGCGCGTGCAGCCACTTGATTCGCGAGTCCCACCAGGCGACGTCCCCGGCGGTGACGATCATCCCCATCAGCCGCCGCCAGGGGTCATCGCCTTCCAGGCGCCGCTGGCGGCGCATGCGCTCGTTGAGATCCTCCAGCTGCACCGCGCAGGCCAGCTCGGCCTCGCGCACGATCTCGACCATCCGCGGCAGATCCTCCGGGCCGCAGAACGCGATCTTCGCCTGCAGCTCCTCGCGCACCGGCGGCGTCGCCGTCGAGGCCCGCAGCCAGTGTTTGAAGTGCGCCGCCCCCTCCGGAGTCGCCTCGTAGGCCGTCGCGGAGAGCTCCGCGGTCGCCGTGAGGGCGTCGGCGGAGGAATCGGCGGGCGGGCTCGAATCCTCGACCGGACGGATCAGCCCCTGCTTGGTGAGCCGCTTCAGCGCGTGATAGGCAGTGGCGTGGCCGAACTGCGCCGAGCCGAAGCGCCCCTCCAGGCGCCGCTCCAGCTGGTAGCTGTTCCCGGGCCGCTCGAGCACCAGCCCGAGGACGGCCTCACCGGCCGACAGTGGCTGTGCCGTCGTGCGTCCCATATGACGAACGGTAGCCGAAAATGTTTAAAATGGGATTTTTCTACTGAATGATCAGCGCTCCAGCACTCCGACCACGTTCGAGGAGGCTTCCAGGAACGGGAAGTCCGCCTCCTGCTTGCACAGGACGCGGAACTGGTAGCGCTCGGGGCCGGGGAACTTGAAGCGGTAGCGCGCGTGGTAGCGACCGCGCGCCGCCGTGTGGATCACGTCGAACTCGATCCATCCGCCGCCGGGTGCGCGCGCCTCGAGCACCAGTTGCTTGCCGCCCGCGGGCAGCGGCGCGCCCCGGAGGACGCCTTTGAAGAAGATGCTCCGCCCGACGCTCGTCGTTCGCGGGGCGACGCTCAGCCTCACGCCCGCCTTCACGCCCAGCGTCAGCGTGCGCTCCGCCACCGGCTGGGCGCCGAGATAGGCGCTGTAGGACAGGCGCAGCGTGCGCGAGGACTCGCCGCGCGGAAGGCTCACCGTGAAACGCCCGTCCGGCCCGGTCCGCGGGCCCGCGATCGCGAGCGGCTTCGCGCCGCTGTACTGGGGTGTGGCGCTCAGGTCGATCGCCGCGCCCGCGATCGGAATCCCGCCCGCCCCGCCACCGGGGGCCGTCAACCGTCCCGTGATCGTCTCCCGCTTGCCCCAGGGGCGCGTCAGGCGCGGCTTCGTCGTGCTCGCCCAGCGCGCCGCGAGGGTCGCCTGCGCGGAGGCGTTCGTGCCGTTCGGCCGGGGGGGAGTCGGCGGCACCGGTGGGATCGGGTTGTCGACGTCGATCTCGCGGTCGATCACCGGCGCCGAGTTGCCGGCCGGGTCGAGCACGCTCACGACGAGGTGGTGTTGGCCGTTGCCGACCGCGGCCGTATCGAACGGCACGTCGACGCTCTCGGTCTGGGGACAGGGCTGCAGGTAGAGGAACGCCGGCAGGCCATCGCTCGTCTGGCCGACATCGCGGCAGCGCCCGGAGGCTTCGTTCGGCACCGTGCTCTGCACGACCCGTCCGTCGATGCTGAACGTCGTCTCCCACACGCCCGCCCCCGGGTCGGTGGCGTCGAACGTCACGTCGCTCATCCCGCTCACCGCCGTTGCGCTCGCCAGTTCGCCGCCGACGTTGCTCGCTTTTGGGCCTTCGGCTTGTTCGAGGGTCAGGTCGGCCGCGTACAGGTAGACGACGGCGGCGTACCCGTTGGCGTCGCCTTGCCCCTTCGGGCATTCCTCGCCCGAAAAGGAACTCTCGCAGGATGCGTTTGAGTAGATATGGGCGCCGAGATCAGCGCTCGGGACAACCACGCGGTTAGATGTAGATAACGGCTGCGCGGGATTGCCCACTCCTACCGTGCATCCAAACTGGTAGACACAGCTATCGAACACTTTGCTTTGGTTCGGTGCCGCTAGCCAAAACTGATAAGTCGCGTTGACCGATTCGCCTCCAGCAGCATCTCCAGCACGCCAGAGCGTCGCGCCCGTCATCGTGTCTCCGGTAGGGACGCTAAACATCCAGGTAGCCGTATCCAAATTGCCTATGTGGGTCGCCCCGTCCCCGAGCGCCGCCGTCAGCGCCCCGCCCGTGCGACACGTGTCGATCGCCTTGTCCTCGGCGCCTTCCGCCGACCCTGTCCACCCATCCGTCGGCGCGCGTTCCCCCGACGGCGTCCTGCACGAGTAGACGTGGTACTCGCCCGCGCTCGCCACCCCGCTCGCGCCGACCGCCAACGCCAGGCTCGCGAGGCCCACCATCCACGCTGAGCTTTGCGATCGTCCCGTCCGCGTCCGGGGCCCGGCATCCGTGCCGCTCCCCCTGCGGGCGTCCGCGCCCACTCTAGCTCTCCTCTTTCTTTCGGTGCTCCCGCGTCACTAGCGTCCGTACCACCGACGGCGTCCTCCGCCCTCGGGCAGTCCGCCCACGAAGAACCCGATCAGCCAGAGAATCACAGCGATCACGAGCACGTACCAGAGCACATGCACGGCGAAACCCAGCCCTCCGAGAATCGCAAGCAACAGCACGAGCACAACCAGAGCGAACATGTTTCCTCCTTCGTCATACTGCGGCGCCCGATTGCGACCGCCAGTTCTAGAGGCATACCCGCTCTGATCGTCCGCGAATCCCGCGACGTTTATTCGCCGCTATTTCTTCTTGCCGCTTACCGCCTGCTTCAGCGTCGCGCCGGCGCTGAACTTCGGCGCCTTCGAGGCCTTGATCTTCACGCGCTCGCCCGTGCGCGGGTTGACGCCCTGACGCGCGGCCCGTTTGACGACGGAGAACTTGCCGAAGCCGGTGATGATCACGTCATCGCCTTTCTTCAGCGTCTTCGTCACCGCCCCCAGCACCGACTCGAGCACCAGCGCCGAGTCGACTTTCGTCAGACCGGTGTCGGCGGCAACCGCCTCGATCAGCTCGGACTTGTTCATACGCTTCCCTTCCCTAGTGGTTTTGTTTTGGTCGATCCAGACAGACGCGCGCAGGCTACCGTGCCGGGCGGAGAAACCGGTTGGTCCCGTAGCGCTGCGGCGAGATCGGCGCGTGGATCAGGTGGTTCGCCAGCATCCATGCGCTCATCGCGGCGACGTTCTTGCTCTGCAGCGTCCCGAACGGCACGCCCCCGCCGGCGAACAGCGGCAGGTACACCTTTAGCGAGGCCGCCGTCAGCCCGCGCGACAGCGAAGGGTTCAGGCGCAGCAGATCGTCGAGGCTGCGCGCCGGATCCCTCAGCGTGTCTTCGTAGCCCGCGACCGTCGCCGCGACGAAGCCCCGCACGAGCGCCGGGTTCGCCGCGATCTGCCTGCGCGTCGTGAACGCCACCAGCCCGGGGTACTCGGGGCCACCGTTTTCGTCGAGCGCGAACGATGTAATCGGATGCCCACCCGCCCCGCCGCTCTTCTGGAGCGTCACCCCTTCGTCGGGGATGAAGCCCGTGAACGCCGCGATCCGCCCCGCCACGAGCGCCTGGGGGCCGTTGAAGCCGACCGTCACCACGTGCACCTTCGCCGGATCGCCGCCGGCGTGGCGCACCTCGGTGTCGAGCACCGCCGTGTCCGAGGGCACGCCCGTGATGCCGACGGTCTTCCCCTGCAGCTGCCTCGGCGAGGTCAGATGCTCGGAGGCCAGCGCGATCAGCCCGCCGAGCGGGCGCTGCACGAGCGCCATCACCGCCCGCGCGTCGCCGCCCGTGTCGATCAGATCGGCCACGTCGCTCCCGTCGGCCAGCCCGAACTGGGCCCTGCCCGCGTCGATCAGCCTGAGCGTTTCCTGCGTGCTCGTCGGTTCGACCACCCGCAGGTCGATCTGCTCGCGCCGGTAGTACCCGGCCGCCAGCGCGCGGTAGATGCCGGCGTGCACCGCGTTCGGCACGAAGTCGAGGATCAGCGTCACCTTCGCCGCCGGCGCCGGCGGCGGCGCCGAGCCGCACGCGACGATACCGAGCCCCAGCACGAGCATCAGGCATCCACAGCTCACTTTCGCAATCAACCTTCGCAAGTTCTTACCCTCTTTCTGAAGCTTTCCGCCCGAGTCTGTGTTATCTGGACGTTACGATCTCCAAGCCTCGCGGGCCTTCTAGCTCGGTCGCGATGGCTCCCGCCCGGTCTCGATGCCCGACAATAAGGACGACATCCGCCCGCTCGACCAGCACCACCTGCGCAAGTTCCTGATCGGCGCGGGCGTGGTTGTGCTGTGCTGCAGCCTCACCGCGCTCGCCTACGCCGCCAAACGGATCGTCGTCGCGCAGGCCGCCTCCTCGTCTTCGTCCCCGCCCGCCCCGCGCTGCGTGCCGAGCACGCTCAATCGCTCGGCGGTGCTGCCTGGGACCAGCCTCGCGGTCTCCCCGCTGCCCGACTCCTTCGACGCCGCGCTCCACACCCAGATCAGCCTGCTCGGCGCACCCGGAGCGGACCTCTCCGAGATCACCGTCAGCGGTTCGAAGAGCGGCCACCACAGCGGGCGCCTGGCGGCCTACTCGCAGGGCGACGGCGCGAGCTTCGTGCCGTCCCAGCCGTTCGACGCCGGCGAGACGGTCAGCGTACGCGGCCGGCTCGCGGTCGCCGGCAAGGCGCAGACGTTCGCGTACCACTTCGTCGTCGCGGCGCCGGACAACCTGCGCTATGTCCCCCCGGGACACGCCCCCGCCGATCCCGCCGAGGTGCAGCACTTCCACTCACGCCCGGAACTGGAACCGCCGGAGCTCGTGATCACGGCGAGCTCGCCCCAGACGGCGCCGGGAGACCTATTCTCAGCTCCCTATTCGGGCCCGGGCCAGAACGGGGCGATGATCTTCGACCAGGCCGGCAACGTGATCTGGTTCAACCCGCTGCCGGCCGGCGATGCGGCGACCAACCTGCAGGTGCAGCAGTTGGACGGCAAACCGGTGCTCACCTACTGGCAGGGCTACATCCCGCCGCAGGGCTTCGGCGAGGGCGAAGAGGTGATCCTCAACGGCGACTACCAGCTCGTCGGCCACGTCCACGCCGGCAACGGCCTCAAAGCCGACCTCCACGACTTCCACATCTCCTCGCAGAACAACACCGCCGTGCTAACCGTCTTCGTGCCGATCGACTGCAACCTCTCGGCCGATCACGGACCCGCCCGCAGCGCCGTCAACGACAGCATCTTCCAGGAAATCGACCTCCGCACCGGACTCGTCCGGCGCGAATGGAGCAGCCTCGACCACGTCCCCCTGAGCGACTCCTACAGCGTGGCGAACAGGGCGAGCGCCGAATGGCCGTTCGACTACTTCCACCTGAACTCGATCGACCCGCTCGCCTCGGGCAAGACCTTGATCTCGGCGCGCAACACCTGGGCGATGTACGAACTGAGCTCGACCACCGGCCAGATCCTGCTGCGGATCGGCGGCAAGCACTCCGAAGTCAAGCTCGCCGGCAACGCCGCCACGGCCTTCCAACACGACGCGACGCTGCTCGAAAACGGCACGATCAGCGTGTTCGACAACGGCGGGGTCCCGATGGTCCACCCACAGTCGCGCGGGCTCGTGCTCGCGATCGACGCGCAGACGAAGACCGACACGGTCGTCGCCGAGTACGAGCACGCCGCGGCGCTCTCCTCCGGCAGCCAGGGCAACATCCAGCCGCTGGCGGGCGGCAATATGTTCGTCGGCTGGGGCGCCGAGCCCTACTTCTCCGAATACAGCGCCTCCGGACAGCTCCTCCTCGACGGCCACATGCACGGCTCCTACGAGTCCTACCGCACCTACCGCTTCCCCTGGGTGGGAACGCCGGCTACCGCGCCCGCGATCGCCGCGGTAACCGGCCCCACCCGCCCCGCCGGCACAGCGACCGTCTACGCGAGCTGGAACGGCGCGACCCAAGTCGCGAGCTGGCGCGTGCTCGCCGGCCCCTCTCCCACGCAGCTCGCGCCGGTGGCGACAGCCGCGGATACAAGCTTCGAGACCGCGATCGCCACGCCCGGCGCCGCGCCCTATGTAGAGGTTCAGGCGCTCGAAGCCTCGGGCACCGTGATCGGCACCTCCAAGACGATTAAGGGCTAGAAGCCCGTGAGCGCTTCGCGGATACTTTGTCCTCGGTCGCTCGCGTGCGTAGCACGCCACGCTCCCTGCGGCCTCGTCCCGCTCGACTCACGGCCTTCTAGAGCGTTCTTCACTTGACCGGGCCGGAAAGCTTGATACCCTAATTTGGCTCGATGTCAACTGGGGGTTTCTGAGAGTCTTGTCCGTTCCCGGCGCCAAGTCAAGATCTTCGTCTTCGCAGCCCGCGAAGTCCGGCGATGAGCGCTACCGGCGCCTGCCGACCGGCGCGCACGGGATCGATCCCGAGGAGGTCAAGCGCGATCAGCGCGAACGCCTGCAGAGTGCGATCGTCGAGCTGATCGGCGAGCGCGGCTATCAGGCCGTCCGGATCCTCGACCTGACGAAGCTCGCGCGGGTCTCACGCCCAACCTTCTACAGCCTCTACGACGACAAGGAAGAGCTGTTCCTCGCCGCCTACAACGAGATCGCGCAGCGCACCGCGCAGACGGTGCTCGCGGCCTACGAAAAGAAGGACGCGACAGACCTCCCAAACGGTCGCCTGCAGGCGACGATCCGGGCCTTCACCGGGCTGGCAGCGACCGCACCGGAGGCGGCGTCGCTGATGGTGCTCGGCGCCTTCGGCGCTGGGCCGAAGGCGATCGAACGCCACAACCGCACCTTCCAGGCGTTCGAGGAAAGCATCCGCGTGAGCCGCGACGGGCGATCCGACGGCGGCGCCGGCGGGCGCGGCGGCCGGAAAGCCCGCCCGGGGACGCCGGGGAAGGAGGCCGGCGAAGATCTCACGATCAAGATAGTCCTCGGCGGCATGCGCGAGGTGACCGCCGCGCGCCTACGCCAGGGCCGCGTCGAGGAGCTGACCGAGCTCGCCGGCGAGCTAGCGGCCTGGGCCGCCTGCTATCCGGCGAAGCTTCCCGCCGGCCTACGCGTGCCGCCCCCGGCCCCCCGTGGCCCGGGAGAATCGGACGAGGCGACAACGGCGGCGGCAGCGGCGGGGGCGGGGGCGGGGGCGGGCTCTCCATCCGAGCGGGCGCTCCGCGCCGAAGGCCGCCTGCCGAGCGGGCGTCACGACATGCCACGTCTCCTCGTCGTCAAAAACCAGCGCGAGCGGATCGTCGACGCGACCGCCGCGATCGTCGCCGAGAAGGGCCTCGCCAACCTCACGATCCCGGAGATCGCCCGCCGCGCGAACGTCTCCCACCAGACCTTCTACGAGATGTACCCGACCAAGCACGACGCCTTCCTCGGCACCCAGAAGGTCGGCCTGCACCAGGCGCTGGGCGTGACGGTCGCGGCGATCGAGGAGCACAGCGACGACTGGCCGCGCGGTATCGCGGCCGGGCTGCGAGCGCTGCTCGGCTACCTCGCCTCCGAGCCGGCCCACGCGCACCTGATCCTCGTCGACACGTTCGCGGCCAGCCCCGAGGCGATCGAGATCCGCGACACGAGCATCCACGCCTTCGCCGCCTACCTCCAGCCCGGCTACCACTACGCGTCGTCGGCGGCGGTGAGAAACGGCTCCGCGACGCCGGCGGGCGGGGGAGCGCCGCGGGAAGGCGCCGTGCCGGGCGTCGCGCCGGAGGCGATCGCCGGCGGCATCTGGCAGGTGCTCAACTACTACATCGAGGACGAGCGCACCGACGAGCTCCCGGCGGTCGCGCCCCAGCTGATCTACGCCGCGCTCACACCCTTCATCGGCCCCAAGGACGCGGCCAAGGCCGCGCGGCGGGCGCCGGCGCGGCGGTAGGCCGCTACAGGTCTATTAGGCGGTCGTGGACCAAGCGATGCTCCGATCAAAGATCGGCCAGCAGTGAGCGAAGTGTGCGACAGCACATGAGCGATCGAGGACGCAGCAGCGCGCCGCGTCCACGGCCGCCTAACGCACGTCGAGGATGACCTTGCCGGTAGCGCGGCGCTCGTCGAGGAAGCGCAGCGCGTCCGCGGCGCGCTGCAGCGGGAAGCGCTCGCCGACGATCGGCGCCACGTTCCCCTGCTCGATCAGGCGGTTGACGGCGGCGCCGATCTCCAGATTGACCTCCGGGCGACCCATCACGTAGCCGCCCCAGCCGGCGCCGATCACCTCGGTGTTCCCGAGCAACAGGCGGTTGACCTTCAGCTCGGGGATCGATCCGCCGGCGAAGCCCACCACCAGCAGGCGGCCGCCCTCGCGCAAGGAGCGCAGGCTGTCGGTGAAACGCGAGCCGCCGACGGGGTCGAACACGACCTCCACACCGCCGCCGGAGAGCTCCTTCGCCTCGTCCTTCCACGCCCCGTCGGAGCGCACGACGTGATCCGCGCCGGCCTCCAGCGCGACCTGCTGCTTGGCGTCGCTGGAGACGACCGCGATCGTGCGTGCGCCGAGGCCCTTCGCGACCTGCAGCGCCGCGGTGCCGATGCCGCCGGCGGCCCCGTGGACGAGCACCGTCTCGCCCTCGCGCAGGCGCCCGCGCAGGACGAGCGAGAAGTAGGCGGTGTGGTAGTTGAGGATCAGGCCCGCGCCCTGCGCGAAGTCGAGCTCCGCTGGGAGCGCGAACGTGAGGAACGGGGGCGCGACCGCCGTCTCGGCGAAGCCGCCGAGCGCGCAGAACGCCGCCACGCGGTCGCCCGCTTTAAGCTCGGATCCCCACCCACCCGGATCCGATCCCCGCCCACCCACGCTGCGAACGACGCCGGCGACCTCGCTGCCGGGCACGAACGGGAGCGGCGGTTTGATCTGGTACTCGCCGCGGGTCTGCAGCAGCTCGGGGAACGCCACGCCGGCGCAGTGCACATCGATGAGCACGCCTGAGCCCGGACTCAGCATATGCGTAGGCTCCGGCTCGGGTAGCTCGACCAATTCGAGCGCGCTGTCCGGACCGGTGAGCTCGACGATCTGCATTGCTCTCATGCAGCGGGATCCTACAGTGCGAATTGGGGTCTAGTTTCAGCGGCGGGCTGCCGATGAGAGGCCATGCATCGCATCGCCCCACCCCCCAGGCAACTCCCCCAACCTCCCGAGCAGGTCGATCTGCCGGGGCAACGCACGGCGCGCCACATGGCCCCGTTCCTCGGCGCCTCGCTGCTGTCGTGGATCGCGGTGCCGATCGGCTCCCCGATGCACTGGGGCATCTACGCCGCGTCGGCGGTGACGGCAGCGCTCGCCGGCGTCCTGGGCGTCGTGCACCTGCGCGGAGTCCTGGCGAAGGCGAAGGAGGCGATTCCCTCGCTGGTCTTCCTGCTGGCGATCGCGCTGCTGCGCGACTCGGCCGGCGGCATCAACTCGGCCGTCGGCGCGCTGGCGCTGCTGCCGGTTTTCTACACGGCCCTCTACAGCAGCCGCGCGCAGCTCTGCACGGTCCTCGTCGGGATGATGACGGTGCTGATGGCGCAGAACCTGCTGATCGGACCGCCGGCCTACCCGCACAGCCAGTACCGCGCCGGCGTGATCTTCATCATCGTGAGCACGATCATCGGCCTCGTCACCCAGCGACTGGTCAGCCAGCGCGCCGAGATGCTCGACTACGTGAGCGAGATGCTCAGCCAGGTAAGCGACATCGCGAGCACCGACGCGCTCACTGGCCTGCCCAACCGCCGCGCCTGGGATGCGCGTCTCGTGGAGCTGCTCGCCGACGACCGCCGTATGGCGGTGACGATGCTCGACCTCGATCACTTCAAGGAGTTCAACGACAGCCAGGGACATCCGGCGGGCGACCGCCTGCTGCGCGAGACAGCCGCCGCCTGGCGCGAGGAGCTGCGCGCCGGCGACTTCGTCGCGCGGCTCGGCGGCGACGAGTTCGCGCTGCTCTTGCCCGACTGCACAGCGGCCAATGCGCTCGAAGTGGTCGAGCGCCTGCGCGTGCAGATACCCAGGGAGCAGACCTGCTCGGCCGGGATCGCCATGCACGTGCCCGGCTCGCCGCCCGAGACGCTGATGGCCCAGGCCGACACCGCGCTGTACGAAGCGAAGACCGCGGGCCGCGACCGCATCTGCACGACTGTCTGACGCGGCGGCCGGACGGGAAGGGAGATGCGCCTCGGCGTCCTACGCCTTGGAGGCGATTGCCTTGGCGGCCTGGCGGTCGGGGCTGATCCGTTGCACGTCCCAGACCAGGCCGAGGCGCTCGAGGCCGGAGATCGTCAGGCCCGACAGGTCGACCTCGCGCTTTGCCATCCCGTGGAAGGCGGAGGTGGGGAACGCGTGGTGGTTGTTGTGCCAGGCCTCGCCGAACGACAGCGGCGCCAGCCAGGAGAGGTTGTGCGATTCGTCCTCGGTGGCGAAGCTGCGGTAGCCAAAGAAGTGGCAGAGCGAGTTGATCGAGTAGGTGACGTGGTGCAGGATGAAGATCCTTACCGCGCCCGCCCACAACATCGCCTCGAGGCCGGCGGCGACGGTGCCGGCGATCAGCCAGCCGAGGCCGAACGGGATCGCGAGGCCGAGCAGCGACCAGAAGATGAACGTCTTGTCGACGAAGTTGACCACCGGGTCGGCGATCAGGTCCGGCGCGAAGCGCTCGCGCGCGCCGCGCTGCTGGTGGTCGAACAGCCAGCCGACGTGGGCGTGGGCGAGGCCGCGCAGCGCGCCCTTCCAGCCGCCGCCGTTATCGACGTGGGGGCTGTGGGGATCGCCGAGGCGGTCGGAGTAGGCGTGGTGCTTGCGATGGTCGGCGACCCACGAGATCACGGGCCCCTCGACCGACATCGTGCCGAGCACCGCGAACAGGCCGCGGATCGCCGGCGAGGTCTTGAAGCTGCGGTGGGTGAGCAGTCGGTGAAAGCCGACCGTCACGCCGAGCCCGATCGGGACGTAGAGGAGCACCAGCAGCACGATGTCGCGCAGGTGCAGCTCCCGGTTCCACAGCTGCCACCCGGCGAGCACGACGAGCGCCGGCGGGACTACCGTGATCAGGCCCGTGACGAAGCGGTCGAGGTTCTCCATGACCGGCTCCTGGATCTCATCGGGGGTGGGGCCCTCGGTGAGCGCGGGCGCAGGGCGCTCGGGCGCGGGACGCTCGGGCGCGGGCGCGGGCGCGGGACGCTCGGGCGCGAGAACGTTCTCCGGAGGGTTCATCCGGTCACAGTCTGACGGAAAGAGTGGTCGATGTCACTTGGAGTGGTCAATCTCACTCGGGCCGGTACGGGCCGGGCTTTGGCCGCACCTTCCCGCCCGGGAACGCGAGCCGCAGGATCGTGCGGTGGACGGCGCCGAGTTGCTTGCCCAGCGGGCCGGTGTTGTAGGGCAGCCCGTAACGGCGGCAGACCTCACGCACGCGGGGCGCGATCTCGGAGTAGCGGCTGGAGGGCAAGTCCGGGTAGAGGTGGTGCTCGACCTGAAAGCTGAGGTTGCCGGCGAGCAGGTGAAACAGCGGGCTGCCATCGATGTTCGCCGAACCGAGCAACTGCCTCACGTACCAGCCGCCGCGTGTCTCATCCTCGACCTCCGCCTGGTTGAACGTGTACGTCTGATCGGGGAAGTGTCCGCAGAAGATGATCGAGTAGGCCCACACGTTCCTCACGATGTTCGCTGTGAAGTTCGCCGCGAGCGTCGCCTTGAAGCTCCGCGTGGCGGCGGCGGAGCGACTCGCGACCGCCGACCCTCCCGGAGCGGGCGGCGATCCCGGCCGCCCGGACGCGAGCGCCGCGAGGGCCGCGGAGAGGAGGGGAAAGGCGACGTAGTCCTTCACGATCTGCCTGCGTGCCTTGACGCCGATCGCCTTCAGCTCCTTGGTGAGCTTCCCCTTCGACTTCTCCCCGGCGCGGATCGCGTCGAAGTTGAGGTCGTGCAGCGCGACGCCCCACTCGAAGAAGCCCATCAGCAAGAGGTTGTAGAGCGGCTGAAACAGATACACCGGATGCCATTTCTGGTGGGGGTCGATGCGCATGATCTCGTAGCCGAGGTCACGGTCCTTGCCGCGGATGTTCGTGAACGTGTGGTGCTCGTAGTTGTGCGAGTGACGCCATGCGTCGGCGGGCGAGGCGGTGTCCCAGTCCCAGTTCTGGGAGTTGATGTCGGGGTCGTTCATCCAGTCCCACTGGCCGTGCATCACGTTGTGGCCGATCTCCATGTTCTCGAGGATCTTCGCGACCGACAGCGCCGCCGTGCCGCCGAGCCACAGCGGCCTGTAGCGCGCACCCGCGAGCATCGCGCGGGCGGCCAGCACGAGCTCGCGGTGGAGCTTGATCGTCGAGCGGATGTAGCGCGCGTCGCGGTCGCCGAGCTCGGCATAGACCTCGTCGTGGATCGCGTCGAACTCGCGGCCAAGCTGCTCGATCTGCTCGGGGGTGAGGAGCGCGAGGGGGTTCTCGGGCTCGTCCTCCAAGCCTCTCTGGGGTCGCTTGGCGGGCGCGGCGACAGGGGCGGCGCGGCGCGGCGGCGGGCCCTCGACCTCGTTGAGCCTTACGGCGGCGGGCGGGGTCTCAATCTGGTTCGTTGCCATTTTGTCCTCGGGTCTGTGGAGTTTTTTGGGAGTTGTGGAGGTCTGAAAAGGGGGGTTTGAAGGGGAGGCCTAGAGCTCGATCTCGACCGCGCCTTCGGGCGCGTTGATACATGTCTGCAGCATCTCGCCCGCCTGCCCGTGCACACGGCCGGTGCGCAGGTCGCGCACCCGGCCCGAGCGCAGCCGCCCGACGCAGGTGTGGCAGATGCCCATGCGACAGCCGTAGGGCAGCTTCGCGCCGACCTGCTCGCCGGCGGCGAGGATCGACTGCTCGCCGCCGCTCGACGCCTGCACGCCTGAGGAGCAGAAGTTGATCGTGCCGCCCTCGCCGCGCTGGGCGGGCGAGAGTCCATCGATCGCGTTCTCGTCTGGTTGGAAGCGCTCGACGTGTAGCTTCGCCGGATCGCCCTCGTCGCGCCAGCGCTCGCTCAACGTCTGCAGCAAACCCGCGGGCCCACACAGGAACGTCTCCCGCGCGCGCCAATCGGGACACAACCCGAACAACCCCTCCGCGGTCAGCCGGCCCTCCGCGCCGGTCAGGCGCTCGTGCAGCTCGTAGCCCTCGTTGGCGGCGGCGAGCGAGCGCAGCTCGCGCCCGAAGATCGCTTCGTCGGCGCTCCGCGCGCAGTGCACGTGCACGACGTCGTCGAGCTTCCCTTCGCGCGCGAGCGCGCGAAGCATGCTCATGATCGGCGTGATCCCGCTGCCGGCGCTCACGAACAGCAGCTTGGACCCCGCGGGCAAGGGATCGGGCAGCACGAACGTGCCTTCGACGCCGCCGAGCCTCACGATCGTCCCGGGGCGCACTCCGGAGAACAGGAACGGCGAGACCTTCCCGTCCGCGACGAGCTTCGGCGTGATCGCGATGCGGCCGTCCGCGCGTCCCGGGTCGGAGGTGAGCGAGTAGGCGCGCCAGTGGTGCACCCCGTCGACCTCGATCCCCAGCCGCAGGTACTGGCCGGGCCTGTGCCGCGGCCATTCCCAGCCGGGCTTGATCAGCACGGTCGCCGCGTTCGGCGCCTCGCGCTCGATCCGCTCGACCCGCCCGCGCAGCTCGCGCGTCGACCACAGCGGGTTGACCAGCTCGAGGTAGTCGTCGGGCAACAGCGGCGAGGTGAACGAGCGGATCATGCTCAGCGCCCGGCGCCGGCCTTCGGAGACCTGCGGGATCGCGCCCCGTTCAGCCATTCGCGGCTCGGGGGTCGGGGTTGGTTGGATTTTTGTTCGATGCGCTCACTGACAGCCTGAACCTATGATACCTCAAACGAGGTTACATCGATAGTGGTACCCTCGTATGGAGATGGCGGCAACGAAACTCGACAAGGTGCAGGTACCCGATCGGGGCCAGAGCGACACATCTTCCCCCTCTCCCGACCTGACGATCGAGCAGCTCGCGGCCGAGGTCGGGATGACGGTGCGGAACATCCGCAACCACCACTCCCGTGGTCTTCTGCCAGCGCCCGAGGTGCGCTCGCGCGTCGGCTTCTACGGCGCCGACCACGTCGCGCGGCTGCGCCTGATCCTCGACCTGCAGGCAGACGGCTTCAACCTCGCCGCGATCGAGCGGCTGCTGAGCGGGTCGGACGGCCTGGCCGAGCGGCTGCTCGGCCTGCGCCACGCCGTGACCACGCCGTTCGAGGCCGAGACCCCGGAAATCGTGACCGCCGATGACCTGGCGAAGAGCTTCGGCGAGGTCAGCGGGAAGGACATCGAGCGAGTGCGCAAGCTGAAGCTGCTCGTGCCGCTGGGCGGCGATCGCTTCGAAGTCCCCAGTCCGGCGCTCCTGCGCGCCGCGGAAGAGGTCGTGGCGCTCGGCATTTCCTTACATGCGGCCTTGGCGCTGATGGAGCGCCTCAGTCGCGATTGCGAGTCGATCTCGCGAGCCTTCGCGAAGCTGTTCCTGAAGGAGCTGTGGGACCCCTTCGAGCAGGCCGGACAGCCGGACGAGCGCTGGGACGAGGTGATCGAGGCCGTCGGCGCGCTGCGGCCGCTCGCCTCGGAGGCCTTGTTAGCGGTGTTCAAGCAACGGATGACGACCCAATTAGAGGGTGCCTTCGGGAAGGTGCTAGAGCACCAGGCCAAGCGCTAGACGTCCCTGGGCACGGCGCTGGACGCCACGTGACGACCGATCGAAGATCGGCCAGCGCGTACTACCTGGTACGCGCTTCACCGTCACGCGTCCCCCAGCTTGGTCCATGAACGTCTAACTGAGTGTCTATGCGACGAGCGCGGGCTCTGGCGCCGGGTCAGCGTCCGGAGCGGGCACAGGGCGGGGACAACTGCGCACGCGCGTACCGTGCCGCGGCGAGAACGTCACGTTGCGGCGCGTCAGATGCTCGGCGTTCCCGCTCGCGGGGCTCAACGTGCAGCGTCGCAGTACAGCCTCCAACACCACCCGCATCTCCATTTCCGCGAACGCCGCGCCCAGGCAGCGCCTGATGCCGCCACCGAACGGGATCCAGCCGTATTTATTGATGGGATGCCCACCCACCCCCTCGAGGAAGCGCTCGGGGCGGAACGCGTAGGGCTCGGGGTAGAGGTCGGGGCGGGTGTGCGTCAGCCAGATCGCCGGCGTCACGTCGCTCCCGGCCGGCAGGCTCAGCCCCGCGACGTTCAGCTCGGAGGCCAGGCGCCGGCCCGCGAGTGGGACGACCGGGCGCAGGCGCAGCGACTCCGAGATCACCGCGCGCAGGTAGTCGTCCTCCACGCCCGCGTCGACCTCGGCGGTCAGCCTGTCGAGCGTCGCGGGATTGCGCAGGAGTAGGTCGAAGGTCCAGGCGAGCGCCGTCGCGGTCGTCTCGTGGCCCGCCAGCAGCAGCGTGATCAGCTGGTCGCGCACCTCGCGGTCGCTCATCTCCCCGCCGTCCTCGAAACGCGCCGCGACGAGCAGCGAGAGGATGTCACCACGGTCGGGGTGGGTGGGATTCGATTCAACGCGGCGCTCGGCGATCTCAGCGAGCAACAACCGGTCGATCTCGCGCATCAACTCGCGCAGCCCCGCCAGCGGGTCGCCACGGCGCAGGCGACGCGAGAGCAGCACGCGGAACTGCAGGATCGGCGAGGCCGTGTCGCCCAGCAGCAACGGCAGACGCTCGTGCAGGCGCGCGTCGCGCCCCGGGTCGGTGACGCCGAACACCGCCTTCAGGATCACCTCGAGCGTGATCGCCTGCATGCGCGGGTGCAGCGCGAAGGGACTCCCGCCGGACGCGGACACGGATGCGGACGACACGGCGGCTCCGGCCCCGGACCAGCCGTCGAGCTCGCGTTCGGTGACCTCCCTGACGGTCGTCTCGTAGGCGCGCATCCGCTCGCCGTGGAAGGGTGGCAGCATCAGCTTGCGCCGCGCCAGGTGCTCCTGGCCCTCGAGCAGCAGCACCGAGCCTGGCCCCATCACCGGCAGCAGCGCGATGCTCCGGCCCGGCGGCAGACCATGCTCGTGGGCCGTGTACAGCGCACGGATCGCCTCGGGATCCGAGAGCATCACCATCGGTCGTTCGAAGCCGAGGAAACGCACACTGAACGCGTCGCCGTAACGCCGCCGATTGGACTCCATGAAGGCGATCGGGCGCAGCAGCCAGCGGGCCGTCTGGATCGCGGGAGCCTCGGTGGGACCCGGTGGGAATGCGCTCACACGCACAGCGTGACACAAGCAAGCGCTTTCGACACGGGCGCCTCTCCGAGGCATACCGCCCGCCTAGAACGTGTTTTGAAAAGATCGGCACGTCCGGATACGTCCCTGGACACGGCGCTGGATCGCCACGTGACGTCTCGCACGTGCTACCAGCACGTGCTTCACCGCCCCGCGTCGCCCAGCTTGGTCCATGAACGCCCCGACCGCACCGCCTATTTCAAAACACGTTCTCAGCGCAAGACGGCGCGCGAGCTCCCCAGAACCTGGCCCGCGGGACCCAGCGCTTGAACCGCGAGGTAGTGCAGCGTGCCGGGCACGGTCATCTCGGTCTCGAAGCCCGCACGCGAGAACTGGCCGACGGCGGTCAGCGCCCTGGGTGAGCGCCCGGCGAACACGCGCCAGCCGGTGACGGCGGTGGCGCCATTCCAGCTCGCGTATACGACCGTCGTCGCGCCCGCGCCCGCCGACGCGGCGAGATCCGGGACGTGCGCAGGGGTCGCGCTCCACGGCATCCGGTAGGCGCGATAGCTGCTCCCGCCCGGCGGCAGGTGCATGTCGAAGTCGAGCGCGCCGGCGGCGGAGAACTCGGAGGCATAGCCGACTTCGCCCCAGCCGACGAACTCTTCGTCTTCCGGCAGCGCCTCCGCGTTGCCCTGACTCTGGGCGAGGATGCGCGTCCCCGGATGGATCAGCTGGCGTGCGAGCGTCGCCGTGTGCGTGGCCTGGTCGAGGGCGATCACGATCGCGCGCGATTGGTTGCTCTCGGGTGGCGAGGACTCGTCGTCGAAGATGGTCACGTTCCCTTCCGGCAGGATCTCGGCGTCGTGCTCCCAGGCGAAGCGCACGCCGGGGCCGAGCGTGAAGCTCGAGTGCTTGCCCCCCAACGTCCAGACCGTGCCGCCGCCTGAGGTGCTGATCATGTACGCGGCCCACGTGTTGCGGGAGCCGATCAGCAGGTCCCCGTCGGCCTGGGGCTGGATCGAGTTGAGATGAAAGTAGTCGTAGACGGAGCCGCTCAGGTGCGGCACGGGTGCGTAGGAGTCGCTCAGCGGGACGTGCCCGAGGGCGTGCCATTCGAACATCACCAGGCCGGTCCGCACGTCGATCTCCTGCACCACGCAGTCGTCCAACAGGCCGTCGCTAGGGGCGTGTGAGGATCTGATCGAGGAGAGGTTCCAGTGAATCGGCTCGTAGGCGCTGATCAGCGCCGTGCCCTGCGCGGTGAGGTCGAATTCGTGCAGGTCCGCCTGCAGGCCGTTGCCCGCGTGCACGGTCGCGACGGGCTCGTAGGTGCTGTTGTAGATGTAGTCGTCGCCGCGACCGTGGCCGTCGATGATCTGGCCCTCCCACCACGTCAGGACGGGCTTGCCTTCGTACTGCTGCACGCGCAGATCGGTCGTGTTGACGCCGGTGGGCACGGGTTTGAACCACACGAGCGCGCCGTTCGGTTCGAGGATCATCGGGCCGTCCTGGCCCGGGCCGGTCGCCGAGGTGAGGAAGATGTCACCCGCCGAGGGATTCGTCGCCGGCACCGTCACATCCACGACGGGCGGGCTCAGGTCGTGGCGCGAATAAAAGCTCTGCACGTCCGCCGGGCTGTCCACCGGATGTTTCGCGGGCGGCTCGCTCGGCAGCGCGTACAGACGCGCGATCGTGAAGCTGCTGGCGATGCGCCGCCCAGATGCACCCGACCCGACCACCGCCGTGACGGTCACCCGCTCGCCTTCGTCGAAGCCCCGCGACGGCAGGAAGCTCGCGCCGGCCGCGGTCGCGTAGCCGGCGAGCCTGCCGGAGTGCGATCCGCTACGCGTGCCGACCACTGTGATGTCGTGCAGCTCGGACGCGGGCGCGCCGAGGAAGCTGATCTGCGTGCTCGGCGTCGCGTCGGGCGTGCCCGGCAGCGGCGAGATCGTGACCGCCGGCGCAGGCGTTGCTGCGGCCGCCGCCTCTTCGACCGACCCCGCGACGAGCCCCAACGATCCAACGGCCAAGATCAGCGCCAGGAGACGCCCGGCGAGGGGCGCTCCTGCGAGCGTGGGCTGTGATGTGGGCATCGTCGTTGACCCTATGCGGGCAGGTGAGCATTTTGTGAAGAACGCACGCCCGGCGGCGGGCACGCGGAATCCTCGCCGGCGAGCCTCGCTCGATGGTCCGGCGGCCGGCGCCTCTCAGTCCGGCGTGTCTCAGTCGGGCGTCGGTTCGATCGGCGCCGCCACATGCAGGTGGGAGGCAGCGGCCCTTTCGTCCTCGTTCTCGTCGACGTCGTAGTAATTGCTCAACCCCTTCCCCTGCGGCTTGTCCAGATATCCCGGCAGCGGCTCGTGCAGCTCGTTCGGGATCGCGTCCCCTTCGAGCGTCGCGCGCAGCTCTTCCTCGAGCGCGCTCGAACCGGCCACGTTGACGAGCTCCGCCCGACCTTCTCCTGTCCCGTATTCGTAGCACTCCACTTCCTGGCCCGCCGACTCGGCCTCGATGCTTTCCTGGCCCCAGTTCGAGTACAGCCCCAGCTTGCCCTCCGCGGTGCGCAGCGCGACCACGTGGCGGGGCGCTTCGGCGTCGTGCAGGTCGCTCGCGAACTCGGTCACGTCCTCGTCGGTGGCGTGCAGCACCCAGGGCCTGCCGGGCGCTTCCGCGTCGGCGCAGATCGCGGCGAGGTCGGCGCGCCCGGCGAGGTGCCTCAGCGAGCTCTCCGCGCGCCACGCGTTCGACCCGGTCGCGAGGCTCAGCAGCAGCGGGACGATGTCGACGCTCGAGCTGAGCTGGCTGCGGGGCACGCCTGTGGCGGCGGTCGCGACGCCGCGGCGGTCGCTCACGTAGAGGGGGACGTGGATCGCCTCCTCGTAGGCGGAGGCGCCCTTGCCGCGCAAGCCGTGCGAGCCGCCGTACTCGCCGTGGTCGGAGGTGAACAGGATCACCGTGTTGGCGCTCACCTCCGGCCGGGCCGCGAGCTTGGCGAGCACACGCCCGATCTGGCGGTCGACGTAGGTCTGCAGGAGCAGGTACGTGTTCATCAGGCCGCCCCACACTTCGACCATTTCGGGTCCGGAGAACGGCACGGCGCCGAACGAGCGGGCGGCGGTCTCCTGCAGCGAGCGGTGCAGCAGCGGCTTGCCCCCCGCCAGCAGCTGTCCGGGGGTCTCGAAGTTCGGCGGGATCTGGCTGACCCACCCCGGCGGTTCGCTCTCCAGCGGAACTTCGCTCGTGAAGCGGTACCACCAGGCGACGTCGTGGGGGTTGACCAGCGATACCGTCGTGCACCACGGTCCGTTGCCCGACTCGTGGTCGAACCAGGCCGCGAACTGGTCGACGATCGACGGGTCGACCTCCGTGCCCTGCCCGGGAGCGCCGTTCGGCGAGGGATAGGTCCCCCCGGAGAAGCCATACGGCTCGAGCGACGCCCTCGCGTCGGGGTTCAGGTGCCACTTGCCCCACCAGGTCGTCTCGTAGTCCAGCTCGCGCAGCAGTGCCCCCCACGTCGGAAAGCCGGTGCTCAGCTTGCTGCGACCGGTGATCATGCAGCCGGTCTGGTGGGAGTACAGGCCGGTCAGCAGCGCCCCGCGCGCGGGCGAGCAGTCGTTCGATGCGGTGTAGTGGCCTTCGAAGCTCACCGACTCGCTCCGCAGCGCCGCGAGGTTCGGCAGCAGCGCGTCGAGCGCCAGCGACGCCGGCACCCATGCCGGCGCGCGCAGCTGGTCGACGAGGATCACGAGGATGTTCGGCGCCCGGCGCGAGCCGCCCGCGCCGCGCACCCGGCCCCGCCGCGAGCGCCGCCGCCGCGGGCGCCTGGCCTGCGCCGCCGCGGGAGCGCCCGCCCCGGACAGCGCCAGCGCGCCGCCTGCGAGCAGTCCTCGCTTGAGGAACGTGCGGCGGTCGCTATCCACGTCGATGAACCGGTCGGGCATGCCTATAAAGACTCTCAACAACCGGGAGTGCCCAGTGGAGCGGTGTGCCCGTCAGATTAATCGGGCGAGGCAGTCTCGTCGCACGATCTCTGCCAAATAGGTCGTCCTTCCTGAATACGCCCTACGATCTAGGGATGGCGATCTCGGCTCATCGTGACGCTGTGTCAGCTGGATACGGTCTGAAACGCGTGCTGCTCGGCGTGGCGCTCGTGATCTTCGTGATCCTCGCGCTGGTGATCGTCGCGATATTCGCCTTCTCCGGCGTCACGCTCGCGAGCGACTCGACGGCGCTCGCGCATGTGACGGTACAGCCGTTCGGCGGGACGATCGAGCATGTCCAGGCCTTCGGGCCGGACGGCCGGCGCGTGCCGATCGCGGTGCAGGATGGGCGCCTGACGCCGCTGCGGAAGCTCGCTCCGGGCGAGCAGGTGTCGGTCGACGTCGAGGTCCGCCGGCCAGGATGGCTCAGCTGGGCGTTGGGCAGCCAGCGCAGCGAGCACCTCACGCTCAGCGCGCCTGTCGCGCAGGTGACCGAACCCTGGATGACCGTCCGCTCGGGCGCAGAGGTGCGCGTCAGCTTCGACCGACCGGTCAGCGCGGTCGCCTACGGGAGCAAGGGACACACCACTGTGCACAGGCTCGGCACGGCCCAGCGCACGATCTCGCTCGGCGCCCAGCCCGAGACGGGCGCCACCGAGATCGCCGTCGCGGCGCGACCCTGGGAGACAGTCGGCGCGCCCACGCAGGTGAGCTGGTTCCCGCCCTCGAACACGCCGGTGATGGTCAGCCTGCCCGCCGCGGGCACGCATATCTCCCCGGCGACGCCCATCTATCTGACCTTCTCCAAGCCGGTCTCCGAGGTGCTCGGCTCCAGCCGCCCGCGCCTTTCGCCGAGCACGCCGGGCAGCTGGCACGAAGCCAACGGCCACACGCTCGTCTTCACGCCGACGGGCCTCGGCGCGGCGCTCGGCTCGCAGCTGCAGATCCAGCTCCCGCACGCGGTCTCGGTGACAGCGGGCTCCGGCTCCGGTTCCAGCTCCAGCGGCGGCGGGCTGCGCACGACGAGCCAGATCGCCTGGACGGTGCCGCCCGGCTCGACGCTGCGCCTGCAGCAGCTCCTCGCCCAGGCAGGCTACCTGCCGGTCGACTGGCAGCCGGCGGCGGGCACCGCGGCGGTGGCACGCACGCCCAGCGCCGAGGCGCAGGCGGCGGTCGAACCGCCCAACGGCAGCTTCAGCTGGCGCTGGGCGAACACGCCACACCAGCTCCAGGCGATGTGGAGCCCCGGCCAATGGAGCGAGATCACGAAGGGCGCGGTGATGAAGTTCGAGGACGAAAACGAAATGACCGTCGACGGCCTCGCCGGTCCGACCGTGTGGCACGCGCTGCTCGACTACGCGATCGCCGGCAAGCGCCTGAACAGCGGCTACTCCTACGTCTACGTGCACCGCGAAGTCCCGGAGACGATGACGCTCTGGCACGACGGCCAGACGGTCATCACCTCGCCCGCGAACACCGGCATCTCCGGCGCCGAAACCGAAACCGAACTCGGCACGTTCGCCGTGTTCGAGCACCTGCCCGAAACGACGATGAGCGGCACCAACCCCGACGGCTCGCACTACAAAGATCCGGGGATCAAGTGGGTCAGCTACTTCAACGGCGGCGACGCGCTCCACAACTTCGACCGCTCCTCCTTCGGCACCCCCCAGAGCCTCGGCTGCGTCGAGCTCCCGCTCGCGGCCTCCGCGGAGATCTACCCCTACACGCCGATCGGCACGCTCGTCACGATCGAAAAGTGAATCTCGTCAGAGGCTCGGGCCGATCGGAAACCCGAGTCTGATCAGCTACTCGGCAGCGTGATCGGCTACTCGGCATCGAGCAGCACGCTTCCGGAGCCGGCGACAACGACATAGGCCTCCTCCTGCTCACGATGGCTGTGGGCCATCGGGCTGCGCAAGTTCGCCGCATAGCGGAATAGGCTGACCCCGAGGTCACGCGTTTGGCTGAAGGTCGGCTTTCCGCTTCAACCTTAGGACCTATCTCGATAGGGGCGTGCGGTTGGGGTGCTCGGGGGTCGAGCGGGGGTAGGACGCAAGGGCGAAGGCATGGTGGGCCATGTCGAGCCCGAGGACGACGCCCCGCGAAGGGCCCCGCGGGAACGACGGGGGTCGAACCCGGACTTTACCCCCGGACCAGGAGATCGAGGTCTGGGCAGAGCCCCCGCGAGTCACGGGTCAATAGTGGGGGTGCTCGACCGAAACCCGCCGCAAGCATGACTGGACCCAAGCGCGTGTCAGAGGAGCCGCTGGAACTCTTCGCGGCTGATCCCGGCGGTTCGCAAGATGTTGCCGAGGGTGCCTCGCTTGATCGACTGGTTGCCGTGGACCGGCACCGGCAGGGCATCCGGAATCGTCGGGTGGCGCAGAATGTGATGGCTGCCGCGGATGCGCTTCACGTACCAGCCCTGGCCCTCCAGAATCTTCAGGAGCTGCTTGCCGGTGACGGCAGGCAGTTGGCTCACGCGGCGTGGACCGCTACGCGGTCACGATGCACCGAAGGGATCGGCAGATCGTCTTCGTGCATAACCTCGAGGTAGCCCTCGATCGCCTCCTGGGCGTTGGCGCGCGCTTCCTCGATCGTCTCACCCTGGGTCGCCACGCTCGGCAGATCGGGCACGAACACGCTGTAGCCGCCCTCCGGCTCGACGACCATCACGACATCGAACTCGCGTCCCGTGTCCATAGCTCCAGCATACGGTAGCGCCGCTGGGCGTCAAGTGAGCCGGGAGGCGAGACCTGGAATGGGCCTGATCCTTGACCCGCTGACTCATCCGCTTACCCGCCGCCAAGCGACAGTTCCTCAGCCTGATCTTCGAAGATGTCTGGCTCGACGCCAACTGCGTCGTCGCCGTCCAACCCAAGCCCCCATTCCTCCCCTTCTTCGAGAACCAGCGCCAAAATCCAGCACCAGCAGCGGGGGTAAAGTACGGGAACGACGGGCGTCCTACCATCGTTCGGCACCACATTGAGATCCGGAGCCGAACTGGTCCTTCCTGATGCTATTGTCACGTATATGTACGGAGAACCCGTAGATTCTAGTGACGATTCTGTGATGGATCGGTTGTAC
>DATCFG010000131.1:0-8307 GCA_036509655.1 Solirubrobacteraceae bacterium
GCACTCCGGCGGCGGAACGCCTGCAGCGCGAAGACCTCGTCGCCGTCGCCCGTGGCCTGGGCCAGGCCGAGGCCTCCGCCAGGACAGAGATGGCAGCCGCGAGAATCGCCTGGCCGCTCGTCGCAAACGGCCTACCGGCGAAGATCCCGCCGGCGACGCTCACCGCGCTCTCCACCGCGAGCCGCGCCGCGCACGCGATCGTCCTCCCGCCGCTGATGAGCAAGCCACAGGCGCGCTCGCTCACCGGGCCGGCCGCCGGGATCGCCGGCCTGTTCCAGAGCTTCAGCGGACTGACCGAGCGCGGCTGGACGCTCACCGACGCCTCCAGCGAGGAGATCGCAAGCGGTTCCCCGGCCGCGTCGCACTTCGCACGGGAGAACGTCGCGCTGTACATCGACAGCGTCTACGACGGGCACTTCGACGGCGGGCTGATCGGCAAGAGCCTGCTCGAGGCCTACACCTCGCTCGCCGGCACGGGCGCGACGTCGGCCTTCGGCGCGACGCTCACCCAGGACGAGGTCTCCGCGCTCGCCGGCGCCTACTCACCGGCGAGCGAGCGCCTGCATCCGCATCCGGCGGTCAAGCTGGGGTCGTAGTGGCGCCGCGCAACTCGCGGCGCCCAATAGACTCAGACGCTCCAGGGCGCGTAGCTCAGTGGGAGAGCGCTCGCTTCACACGCGAGCTGGCGGGTTGGCGCAAGAGCTGGATTTCTCAGTGTTTATCGGAGATTTGAGCCGCCCGGCGGTCGTGCGATCCTGTGGGATTCGCGGCGATTTGGCGGGGTTTGGGCAGCGGAGTAGGGCTGCTGCCCAAAGCACGGGCCGAGCACCCCCCTCCCCGACAATCGCAGCGCGGCGGAGTTCGGAGCGGCGAGAAGGACGCCAGCGACGCTTCATACGCGTCCTACGGGCCGGGTCTGCCCGCGGCGCGTGCCTGCTCAAACGACCAGTCCATCGCAGAGAGGAACATCTCTAGCGCCTTGGCATCGGTCAATGCCGCAAGCGGGATGCTCGGGCGCTTGTCAAGCCGCTCGTCAGGTATCTCGACGCCCGGGATCGTGTTCAGTTTCTGCTGAAGCTCGACGCGCCGCTCGTGGGCATCGAAGGGTGACTGCCTCAGCATCCCTTCGAACTGGATCTCAACCCTGCCGTACGTATAGAGCGCAAACGGAAACAAGCATCCTGACGCGTTGTCGAGGCGGGCCTGGAAGGAGCCGTCCTTCTGGCCGGACCCGAACCACAAACGAAGGTCTCCACGGCGCTCAGCCCACTCGAACACCTGTCGTGCAACGTCGCTCTCGGCCTGACCCCGCTTGGTCTCGAGTTCGTGAAGCACCGAGTCGCGATCCCAGCGGCGGCCCTCGGGTCGGCCCTTGGCTTGGCGTGCTGCCTCGGTCTGCCCAAGCAGCCTCGGCACAATTGTCTGATGCTTCCCGTCGGAGTCGACGTACTGCTTGATCTCGATCGCCAGGACCTGGGTCGTCGCCATCTGCTCGTTGAGGAACTCGACGATCCGCCGCAGCTCGCTCGGTATCTCATCCGCCACGAAAACGAGTCGTAGCCTGCCCGCGGCAAGGTTCGTCTTGATGCGCTCCCAGAACGCATCCGCGTCTTCGCCTGAAGGCAAGAAGTCGGCGAGCACGCTCGCTGCGTCTGTGCCCAGCTTCTCGCACCCGGCCTCGAACGTTGCCCGCAGTCGATCCAGACGCCAGTAGACCACCGCGTTCGCCGCATAGTCGAGCATCTGGCCGACAACCTCGCGTCGGATTCGAGTGTCGGAGCTGCGCTTGACCTCGACCAGCGTCGGCACGCCATCCTGATCGACGAAGAGATGGTCGACGGACCACCGCCCTGCACCCGAGTCATCGGAGGCGACACTGACCTCCCGTGCGATCAGCAGCCAACGTCTCGGCTCGCCGCCGTCTCGATCGTCCGCGAGCAGCTCGGGATAGTCCTCGAGCAGCTTCTGCAAGACGTCCTCCGTCGCGTACGGCTGCTCGGCCATCGCGATCAGCTCATCACCGTGCCTCAGATAGATACCGCCTGCCATAGCCGCTCAACCTACCCCGACGGCGCGATCTTGGTAACCAGCTCGGCAACGTTCGCTACACCCGGCGCTTCCGCCTCACTCCAGACGTGCTCGTCGAGATCCAGCGCTCAAGCACTCATCCGGTCGAGTACGCGATCATGCTGCTTGTCGAGCGCGACGGGGAGTGGCACACGGTGCGCCTCTTCGACAATGCCCACGATTCGAACGAGCACCACGAGCACCGCTACGTCGGCTCCGAGAAGCAGGAGCCAATCGTCACGCGTGGGTCCGTGAACGACGCGATGCACGCCGCCGAAGTCAAGCTCCGGGGAGGCTGGTTCGATATCGTGCGTAGCTGGGAGAACACCCGATGAACGCCGTCTATGACAAGACCTGGGACCTCTTTATGGCCGCGTCGCTCAGCGACGACGACCTCGGCTACCCCGATGAGGTCGAGTTCGTCCCCGGGGACCAAGAGTGGGCCGACGACGTGCTCTGGCGAAACCTCACCGAAGGCCGTCCGATCGTCCTCGTCAGCGAGGATGCCGAGTTGCTGCTCTTCCCGCTGCGCCGGAGCCTGGTCGATCGATTGCGTGGGCACGTCGCCGTGAACGTCGCTCACCGCACCCACGGGCACGTCGCGCCCTACGCGACCGCGAGCCGGCTTGGTCGCCATCCCGTTCGCCAGATGCGCGAGCTGGCGCACGCGTAGCCGGCTCGCTTTCAGCGAAGATCAATAGATCCATCCGTCTGGTGGGGCGCCGGGCTTCCACGTCCGCGTGACACCGCCACCCTCCTGGCGAAGTTCCCGGCTGTAGTCGCCGAGCTGCGCGTGGAACGCCAGCTCGTGTCGCGGGTCTTCTGCGGCTTGGTCGATCCAGTCACGCCAGACCACGAGCGCGCACAGGGTCTCGACGTGGGCAGCGTCGTTCCACCAGCCGTCCTTGAGATGTTCCAGCTCCCTTGGATAGCGCCCGTGGAGGGCCACGATCGAGCCCCACATCTGGGACCTCCACGCCGGATCGCCCATGAAAGGTTCGATCCACGGCGCGCGCCGGTCGGGATCGTCGTCATACGCTGCCAACGATTCTGAGGTCTGGGCAACAGCTCGGGATTGCTGCCTATTCGCGGCTCGGCGAGACCGATCGACGCTTACAGGGAGCGCTCGTAATGAGCCGTCAGCGCTTCGATGCCGCGTCCTGCTTCTCGATGTCGGCTACTGCGTCGGCGAGCTGGTGCAGATCGGTGCCGAGAGCGCGCAGAAGGCGCCGGAGAGTGTGCCAGCGGGCGCCACGGTGCCCATTCTCAAGCTGGGAGACGTACGTGACGCCGATACCGGCGCGGGCTGCCAACTCCTCCTGTCGGAGCCCGGTTTGGTCGCGCAGCTGCCGCAACGCTCGGCCGAGGATGCGGTGGTCTTGGATGTCGTCGGGCTCGGAGCAGGACATTGCAAATGTGGCTAAGTTGCGATACGCTCTCAGCCCAACAAGAATATGGCCGGGGCGCGGCGCGAACCGCCCCCGACCTGGCACCGAGAGTGGTAGCTCCCGGCACGCCAGCCAAGCTACCAGCAGTCGGGCAGCGCGGCTTCCTTGCCAGAGCGGTTTCTCCCGGAGCCTCCAACGACTGGAGGACCCGATGAGCAGCATCGCCGAGAAGTCCCTGGTGACGAGCGGGTTGAGGGGTGATGCGTGATGCCGCGCGCCGCAACAGGACAGGTGATCGTGGACAAGCGCAGGCGTAGCCCAACGTTCGGCCTGCGCTTCCGCGCCTATGGCCGCCGCGAGTACATGACGCTCGGGACAGCCGAGGAAGGATGGACGCACGCGATGGCGCAGACCGAGCTGCAGAACGTCCTCGCCGACGTGCGACGGGGCATCTGGCGCCCGCTGGCCGTGGAGGTCGCGCAGGCCCCACGGGAAGTTCCCACCTTCCACGTGTTCGCCTCGGAATGGTTCGAGCGTCAGAAGATCGAGGGTGGTCGTCGGGGCAGCGGCCTCAGCGACGCCGGGGCGGCCGATCTGGAGTGGCGCCTCTCAAATCATCTGCTGCCGGTGTTCGCGTCCCGGCGCCTGGATCAGATCACCGTCGAGGACGTGGACCGCTACCGGCTGGGCAAGGTCCGCGAAGGCAAGCTCGGCGTAACGTCGATCAACAAGACGCTCACGACGCTCGCCGCGATCCTCGAGGCCGCAGTCGAGTACGAGCTGATCGGCCGCAACCCCGCACGCGGCCGCCGACGCCGGTTGCCGGCGGTCCCGCCGCGACGCTCCTGGCTTGACCGTGCCGACCACATCGCGGCGCTGCTCGACGGCGCCGGCGAGCTCGACGACAACGCGAGGGTCTGCCGAGGTCAACGACGTGCGCTGCTTGCCACCCTAACCTTCGCCGGCCTGCGACTCGGCGAGGCGCTGTCCCTGCGCTGGCGCGATGTGGACCTCGCGCGCGGGACGATCACCGTGAGGGCCGCCAAGACCGACGCCGAGGTGCGGACAGTCAACCTGCTCCCGATCCTGCACAACGAGCTGGACGACTATCGGGCGCGCCTCGACCCCGCATCCGACGCGCTCGTCTTCTGTACGACGACCGGCCACCGGCTCGGCGCGACCAACATCCGCCGGCGCATCCTCGACAAGGCGGTCACGAACGCAAACGCGAAACTCGCCGAAGATGGATTCGAGCGGCTGCCCGAGGGCCTGACGCCCCACTCGCTGCGCCGAACGTTCGCCTCGCTGCTGTTCGCCATCGGCGAGACGCCGCCGTACGTGATGGCGCAGATGGGCCACACGACGCCCAACCTCACGCTGGCGATCTACGCCCGCCAGATGGACCGCCGAGACGGCGAGCAGGGGCGTCTCAAGGCGCTTATCGAGAGCCCGAGGCAAAGACCCCCGCGCGGACAGGGACGATCGATCATGCCGGGGCACCCCGTAAGCTAAAGGGTTATGGAATCGTTGTCGCGCCCCGTCGCAGAGGCTCGGTCCGTTGCCGAACTGGTTGAGCAAGCCCGGCAAGGAAAGCTCCGCATGCCGTCGTTTCAACGAAAGTTCCGTTGGTACGGGACAGATATTGAGCGATTGTTCGACAGCATTCGGAAGGGATATCCGATCGGCAGCATCCTGCTGTGGGAGCGTCAGGCACCGGCTGGCCGGATGGAGTTCGGTCCTCTGGTAGTGGAGGCGCCCGAACTAGAAGATGCCCGGTGGGTCGTAGACGGGCAACAAAGACTCACGAGCATCATCGGCGTGCTGGCGAGTCCATCAAGCCCTGGGACCGAGTTCGACCTCTACTACGATCTCGCGACAGGCGAGTTCAGGCGGGCCGGCTCGCGGCGACCTCGCACCGACTGGGTTCCTCTGCGCCAAGTGGTCGACACGAACGAGTTCGTGAACTGGCTGATCGAGTTTCGCGAGAGCGGGGCATCAACTGATCAGGTGCGAGCAGCCACCGAGCTTGGGAATCAGTTGCGCGACTACAAGATCCCTGTGTCACTTGTACGAGACGCAACAGAGGGCGAGCTACGAATCATTTTCGATCGCATGAACACGTTCGGGCGCCGCTTGACCCAGGCGGAGGTGTTTCAGTCGTTGCACGCTGCAACGGGCGGAGAGGAGCCGGCCGATCTTCGTGCGCTAGTCGAGGAGGTACGAGACCTCGGATTTGGGTCCTTGCAGGAGGATACAGTCTTGCGAGCTGTTCTGGCCCTTCGAGGCGGAGACCCATATCGCGACTTCCGCAAAGAGTTTCGTGAGGACGAGAATCCCGCCGCGGCGTTCGCGGCAACCTCGGAGGCTCTCCGCCGTACAGTCGACTTTCTCCAGAGAGAGGTGGGTATCCCGCACCTTCGCGCACTTCCGTACGTATACGTGATACCCGTCTTGACGCGCTTCTTCGCACTTCACCCGCAGGCATCGTCACGAAACCGGATACTCCTTCGCCGCTGGATTTGGCGAGACGCCGTCGAAGCAGGCAGTCACGGATCTGGCGCTGCACCCGTTTTGCGGCGAGCGGCGCAAGTAATCGACGATGACGAGAGCTCGAGCGTCCAGCGCCTCATCGCGCTTGCACCTGCAACAGAGGACCCGATGCCTGATCTTCGCGCGCACCAGTTGAATCGGGGGGCTGGCCGCATAAACCTCGCCTTGCTCGCGCAACTGCGGCCGCTCGATCTTCAGTCGGGAGAGGAGGTAGATGTGCCTGCGCTGCTCGATGACGGCGAACTTCTGCGCATACCGTCAGCCACAGGCCGCATTGACTCGATTGGCAGCATATTCCTCAACCCAGTGATTCGAGACGATGAGATCGCCGAGACCTTCTCGGCGGCATCGGTCGATGTACTCGTAAGTCAAGGACTAGATCCCTCCTCCCTGGGCGTGGCGGAGGCGGATCTCAGTCAGATTGTGTCAAGCAGGCTGCGAGTACTTGCGACGCTCCTTCCTGAACGGCTTGAAAGCCTTTCGGAGCCAGGGATTAACGACCGACCAGCTATCGAGACGCTCGTCGTGCCGGACAACGACCAGTGACAGGGCTCGCCGTATCGGTCGGAGGAGTGGAGGTTGGACTGCTCCAGCGAAGTGGCGAGGGCTCGTTCTTCGAGCTTGCCGAGGAGTATCTAGAACTTCCGAACCGGCCAGTTCTAGGTCAGAGGTTTGAGGACAACCCAGCCGAGCCGCATAGGACGCGGCAAGGCGTGCCGTCGTGGTTCGCGAACGTCTTGCCTGAGGGTCCTTTGCGTCGTCTTATCGCAGAACGAGCCGGCGTTAACGAGCGCCGCTCGTGGTTTCTCTTGCAGCTCCTCGGAGACGATCTCCCCGGTGCTGTAGTTATTCGCCCAACTGGGGGAAACGGGGATGAGGAGGATATGCAGGCGCCAGCGGGCAACCCTAATCCCCCTTTACGATTCTCCCTCGCGGGCGTACAGATGAAGTTCTCTGCGATCCGCGAGGGTCGCGGCATGACCGTTCCCGTGCAGGGTAGGGGCGGGGATTGGATCGTCAAGCTCCCGGCAGAGCGATTCGAGGGTGTACCTGAGAACGAGTTCCTTATGATGCAGCTGGCACAGGAGGTCGGCCTCAATGTTCCGGAGACGCAGCTGATCGGCTTGGGCGAGATCGCTGGCCTGCCCGAGCAGGTCGCCTCTTTCTCCGGGAGAGCTCTCGCGGTGCGACGCTTCGACAGAACCGACGACGGCTCGCGGGTGCACATTGAGGACTTTGCGCAGGTGCTGGGACTCTCTCCCGCCGAAAAGTACGGGGCCACAAACTACGACACGATGGCTCGCGTGATTGACGCCGTCTGTGGAGTCGACGACGTCGACGAGTTCCTGCGTCGTCTCGTGTTCATGGTCGCGATCGGCAATTCGGATGCCCATGCGAAGAATTGGTCTCTGATCTATCCTGACGGCCGGTCAGCTCGTCTTGCCCCAGCCTACGACCTGGTAGCCGTCAGCCTGTATGAGGAGATCGATAAGCGTCTCAACAGGCAGATGGCGCTCAGGCTAGGAGACATAAACGACTCAGAGGCAGTTAGTGACGCGACATTCCTCCGTCTGGCTGAGAGAGCGGGGCTCGACAAGGAGCGAACGTCTCTGATCGTTCGTGACCAAGCACAGGCAATCCACGCAGGGTGGGGACGACTCAAGGAGTCTCAAGCGTCGATCCTCGAACCCCAGCTCGTGCAGCTTCTTGACGAGCGCTTCGCACGTTTGCCGCTGCTCCGCTGAGGAACGACGTCCCATGACCGGGGTCGGGCGACAGCGCAGGGGGCGACCACAACGGGCTGGCCCTGGCCTCGTGGCCAAGCCCACTCAAGCCCCGGAATGGGCAGCAATGGACAGCAGCAGCACCAACGGGGCTCCTGCCGACGCCGCCGGCACAGCCCAACCCCAATAGACTCAGCCGTCCAGGGCGCGTAGCTCAGTGGGAGAGCGCTCGCTTCACACGCGAGAGGTCGCAGGTTCGAAACCCGCCGCGCCCATCGGTCGAGTCAGCTGTTGGCGTGGTCGCTGGCGCCCTCCTCGCCGATTTCGCGTTCGTAGTGGAAGTCCTCGAACACGCGCATCACGGCGCCGAGGATCACGCCGAGCGCCTCGCGTCCGGCGTAGGGGCGGAACACGACGATCTTCACGTTCGGCTGGGCCTTAGAGCCTATCCGGATAACCCCATGACGCCCATCTGTTGCCAGGTGATCAGGGCAAAGCAGAACTTCAGCAGCGCGTCGTGGTTGACGGGCTTCTTGGACCAGCGGATCAATAGAGCGCGGTAGCGGTTGATCCAGGAG
>DATCFG010000132.1:0-18105 GCA_036509655.1 Solirubrobacteraceae bacterium
GCCGGCCGCGCGATCGAGCCGCTCGCGCGCGACGCGATCCAGAGGATGCTCCCTGAGGAGCGCTTCGGCGGCGGCGAATTCGTCGGCGCGTTCTGGAACCGCGACAACAGCATCGAGGTCGACCTCGTCGGCGGCCGCGACCAGGCGACGAGCCGCGAGATCGACTTCGCCGGCTCGATCAAGTGGCGCGCTCAGGACAAGTTCGACCGGGGTGATTTGAGCGCGCTGATTCAGCAGCGGGCCTCGATACCCGGCGCGAGCGAGGAGACACTGCTCGTCGGTGTCTCCCGCAGCGGCTTCGACCTCGACGGCCTCAACGTCCGCCTGACCCCGGAGAATCTGATCGCGGCATTCACCGCCTGAGCCCTGAGAACGTGTTTTGAAATAGGCGGTGCTAGCCGATCTTCGATCGGTGGGACGTTCATGGACCAAGCTGGGCGACGCGGGGCGGTGAAGCACGTGCTGGTAGCACGTGGGAGACAGTTGGGTCGGGGTGCTATCCCTGCTTGGCATGCCCGCCCCGCCCTTCCGCCTCTCGGTGCTCGACCAGTCCCCCGTTTCCGAGGGATCGACGGGCGCGCAGGCGCTGCGCAACACGATCGACCTGGCGCAGCTCACGGACCGGCTCGGCTACCACCGCTACTGGGTCGCCGAGCACCACGGCGGGCCGATGCTCGCCGGGCCCTCCCCCGAGGCCCTGATCGGGCCGATCGCGGCGGCCACCGGGCGGATCCGCGTCGGCAGCGGTGGGGTGATGCTCCCGCACTACTCGCCTTTGAAGGTCGCGGAGACCTTCAGCCTGCTCGCCGGCCTGTTCCCGGGCCGCATCGACCTCGCGCTCGGCCGCGCCGCCGGCACCGACCCGCTGACGACCTTCGCCCTCCAACGCGACCGCCGCCAGGCCTCCCCCGACGACTTCCCGCAGCAGCTCGAGGAGCTGCTCGGCTATCTCAACGACCGGCTGCCCGCCGACCACCCGTTCGCGCGCCTGGCCGCGACACTGCCCGGCCGCCCCGAGCGGCCGGAGCCGTGGCTGCTCGGCTCCTCCCCGCAGAGCGCCCTGTGGGCCGCCGAGCTCGGGCTGCCGTACGCGTTCGCGGACTTCATCAACCCGAAGGGCGCCGAGATCGCCGCGCTCTACCGCGAGCGCTTCGCCGAGCACGAACACGCCGATGCGAAGCCGCGCGTGGCGGTCGGCGTGTGGGTGATCTGCGCCGAGTCCGACGATGAGGCCCGGCGGCTCGCCGCGAGCGGGCGGATGACGTTCACACTGCTACGCCGCGGCAAGCCGATCGCCGTGCCCCCTCCGGAGATCGCGGTCGAGTTCCTCGCTGCAGACGACCGCACGCCGGGGCAGCCCCGCTCCGAGCGGCGGGCGGTCGTCGGCTCGCCTGAGACGGTGCGCACGGAGCTCGCGGACGTCGTTGCGAAATACGGCGCGGAGGAGGCGATCGTCGTCAGCATCACCTACGCGCACGAGGCGCGCCGGCGATCGTATGAGCTGCTGGCAGAGGCGTTTGGGCTGGAGATTCAGCTAGCGCTCCGGCCAGACACCGGCTAGCCTGGCTTGGGCCGTCATGACCTTCGAACAGATCACCACCAATCTGGCCGACAGCGTGCTCACGATCACGTTGAACCGGCCGGAGCGGCTCAACGCGTGGACGGCGCAGATGGGGAGCGAGCTGATCGAGGCGTTCGACCGCGCGGACGCGGACGACGAGGTGCGCGCGGTCATCGTCACGGGCGCCGGCCGGGGCTTCTGCGCGGGCGCGGATCTGGCGAGCGGCGGGGAGACCTTCGACTATCGCGAGCGCGAGGGGGCGGGAGCGGGGGCGGCGCCGCGCGACAACGGCGGTCAGTTCACGCTGCGGGTCTTCCGGTCGACCAAGCCGGTGATCGCCGCGATCAACGGCCCGGCGGTGGGCGTCGGCGCGACGATGACGCTGCCGATGGACATCCGCCTCGCGGCCGACGACGCTCGCATCGGCTTCGTGTTCGCGCGCCGCGGGATCATCCCGGAGGCGTGCTCGAGCTGGTTTTTGCCACGCGTCGTCGGGATCAGCCGCGCGATGGAGTGGGTGGCGACGGGCAGGGTGTTCTCCGCGCAGGAGGGCCTCGAGAGTGGGCTCCTGCGCAGCCTGCACCCGCAGGGGGAGCTGCTCGATGCCGCCCATGCGCTCGCGCGGGAGATCGTCGAGAACACCGCGCCGGTCTCCGTCGCGCTCGCCCGGCAGCTGATGTGGAGGATGCTCGGCGCCGAGCACCCGATGCTCGCCCACCGCGCCGACTCACGCGGCATGTTCGCGCGCGGTCAATCCGCGGATGCGGTCGAGGGCATTACGGCGTTCTTGGAGAAGCGCCCGGCCAGTTTTCCCGATCGCGTTAGCGACGGGCTGCCGGAGATCATGCCTTGGTGGAACGAGCCGGAGTTTGAGTAGGGGTCACCGACTGTGTCGGGTCCGGCGCCGGGGAACAACGCGACCATTGAGAGCAGTCCTTTATGGACTCTTGTTCTATATACTGAAACCGCTCGCATGCCGATAAGGCTGTGATGTCTCGTTGCCGCCACGCCTGCAAGCTGATCGCTGCCATAGCCATCGCTTGTGGGGCGTGGGTGTCGTTGAACATTGGGGATCCGAGCCGATAGGGCCTCGGCTGGGCCGTAGGAAAGGAGTTCAGGGACGCCTATCCAGGACGTCCTTTGTTAAGATCGACGGCCTACGGCGTCGTCCGACCGTGAGCGCTCTCAGCTTTCAGCTTGCCGTAGCCGCCTCGTCCAGGATCGGGCTCAGCAGCGCGGTCGCCAGGCCCTCTCGCCGGCGCTCCGGATGGGTCGCCAGCACCCCCAGATACCAATGCGGCTCGGCCGGCACCGCCCCAGTAACGGCCTCGTTGTAGCTCGCCAGGCGGCCCCACTGCCTCCTCGCCCGCGATCGCGCGATAGCGGGCCCACGCTCCCTCCGCGTATCCCACCCCCTTGTCCTTGCCCTCCTCCCCTGGTGGATCCCACATCGCCACCCGGCCGGATCATCCCAGCGCTCGCGCTCTCGAGCGGCCTATGATTTGGTCTGTGACGGACGTGCCCACCAGCTTTCCCGGCCACGAGCTCGTGAGCGCGGGGCTTTCAGACCTAGCCGCGGGCCGTGAGAGCGAGTCTTCGCTGCTGGTCGCAATGGCGGCCCCGCGGCTGCGGAGGCTGGGCTTTGATGTGCCGGCAGATGGGCCAGAGCATCCTTCTCATCGTCTGTACGAACTGCTTACGGAGACGAACCTGGGTGCTCACAGCCGCTACAACGCGCTGATCGCGCGGATCGTCAGCTTCGCGCGGGCGGCTGAGCGTGCGTCCTCCGGTTGACGAGCCGCGCCTGCGAGCGCTGGCTCGTCGTTTGGGGCATGTGGCGCGTGGGCCGACGCGGATCTATCTGACCGGCGGCGCTTCGGCCGTGCTCGAAGGTTGGCGTGGCTCCACGGCAGATGTCGATCTGCGCTTCGAGCCGGATGTGGACGAGCTGCTCCGCGAGCTGCCGGGTTTGAAGGAGAGCCTCGACGTGAACATCGAGCTGACGTCTCCGCCGGACTTCATTCCTGAGCTTCCAGGCTGGCGGGAGCGCAGCCCGCTGGTCTTCCGAGAGGGCAACGTCGCCGTCCATCACTTCGACTTTTATTCGCAGGCGCTGTCGAAGATCGAGCGTGGCTTCGGCCAGGACCTCGACGACGTTCAGAAGATGATCGCGTCTGGGTTAGTGGAGCCGGCGCGGCTGCGCGAGTTCTACGAGGCGATCGAGCCGGAGCTCTATCGCTACCCGGCGATCGACCCATCCGCATTCCGGCAGAAGCTCGACGCCGTGCTGGCTGGGAGCTGACCCACAGAAGGGCAGGGCGGACTTATCCGGGAGCCAGCTCGATCGTTTCTCTGTTACCGAGCCGGCGGTAGAGACTGGATCATTATCGCAGTCGCAGAAGCACTCGAGCACATCATTGACGGCTCGTCGCTATAAGTGCGACGTAGACGCTACAATTGTCGCATGGCGACGGAGGTCCCCTCGAGAGAGCTGCGCAACAACACGGCCGGCCTGCTGCGTCGAGTGGGGGCGGGTGAGCGGATCGTGGTTACTACACGGGGGAAACCCGTAGCGGCACTCGTACCATTTACGCGCGGCCGGAGAAGCTGGATCCCACGCGCAGAGCTCATCCGACGCCTTGCTCTTGCCCAGGCAGATCCGGGACTGCGCGGTGATCTTGCTCAACTCGCCGGCGAGACGACGGATGATCTCGGACCGATTGCGTGACAGTGGCAGTCGGCGAGCCCAGTCACACGGAGACGACCGGGGAGCCGAGCAGGCCGTCACGCGGCCTGCTCGACACGAGCGTGTTCATCGCGCTCGAGACCGGCCGCCCAATCCAAAGCGAACTGCTGCCCGAGGAGTCGGCGATTTCCTCGATCACGGTCGGCGAGTTGCGGGCGGGTGTGCTGGTGGCAAGCGACACCGACGTGCGCGCTCGCAGGCTGGCGACGCTGGAGACAGTCAGCGATATCGAGGTTCTCACAGTCGATGAGACCGTGGCGGCATCGTGGGCGCTGTTGCGGGTGCACCTCGCCGAATCCGGGCGGCGGCTGAACGTGAACGATCTCTGGATCGCCGCAACGGCGCTCGCACATCGGATACCCGTCGTCACCCAAGATGACGATTTCAGCCCGGTCGACGGGGTCGGCGGCCTGCAGGTCATCCATGTTTAGCCGATCATCCGTCCCACTGCCAGCTACGGCTCCAGGCGGTTCGGCCCGCGGTAGAGGAACGTGACCTCGCGGACGCTCTCCTGCCCGAGCAGCTGCATGAGCAGCCGCGTCAGCCCGAACCCGAAACCGCCGTGCGGTGGCGCGCCGAAGCGGAAGAAGTCGAGGTAGTACTGGATCGAATCGGTCTCGACGTTCTTGTCGGCGGCCTGCTCGAGCAGCTGCTCGTAGCGGTGCTCGCGCTGGGCTCCCGTCGTGAGCTCGATGCCGCGCCACAGCAGGTCGAAGCTGCGGGTCAGAGTCGGATCGTCGGGGTGGCGCATGTGGTAGAAGGGGCGCACGGTCGTCGGGTAGTCGGTCACGAACGCGAACTCGTGGCCGTGGCGCTCCTTGATGAGCGCGCTCAGCGCACGCTCGGACGGCGGGTCGAGGTCGTGCCCGGGACCCGGAACGGAATCGTGGCCGGACTCGCGCAGCATCTCCTTCGCCTGCTCGAGCGTCACGCGCGGGAACGGCAGCGTCGGCGCGAGCACCTCGACGCCGAACGTCGCTTCGATCTCCGCCCCGTGCTGCTCCTTCACGACGCCGAGCACGTATGCGAGCCAGGCCTCCTCGAAGGCCATCACGTCCTCGTGCGAGTCGATCCACGAGAGCTCGACGTCGACCGAGGTGAACTCCGTGTCGTGGCGCGAGGTGAACGACGGGTTCGCGCGGAACACGGGCCCGATCTCGAACACCTTCCCGAAGCCCGCCGCGATCGCCATCTGCTTGTAGAACTGGGGCGACTGCGCGAGGTAGGCGATCCGCTCGAAGTACTCCACCTTGAACAACTCCGCGCCGGACTCGCTCGCCGAGCCCATCAGCTTTGGGGTGTGGATCTCGATGAAGCCCTCACGACGCCAGAACTCGCGCATCGCGTGCTCGACCGTCGACTGCACCTCGAAGATCAGCCGCCGGTCGGGGCGGCGCAGGTCGAGGTAGCGCCAGTCGATCCGCTTGTCCAGGGCGGAGTCGACGGCGATCGGCAGCTCCGGCTCGGCGGGAGAATCGACCGTCAACCCCTCCAGCTGTAGCTCGAGCCCGCCGAGCTTCACGCGCTCGTCGGCGACGACCGTCCCTGACGCGGTCACCGCGGACTCGGCGGCGAGCGCGGAGATCGTCTCGTTGAGCCCACTCGGCGGCTCGTCCTTGCCGAGCACCGCCTGCGCCTGGCCCGATTCGTCGCGCACGACGAGGAACTGCATCCGCTTCTGATCGCGCACCACCTGCACCCAACCGCGGATGCTCACCTGCTCGCCGACGTGCGCGGAGAGCTCGCTGATCAGGGTGCGGGTCATAGCCGAGACCCTATCCCAGGCCCCTACTCGACGGTCTCCTCGGCCAACTCGACCTCGACCGCGAGCTCCTCGGCCTCGATCGCCTCCAGCACCTCGATCGAGCCCGCCTCGCGCAGATCCTCGGCGCCGAGCTCGAGCGCCGCCAGGCGCTCGGGCGTGTCGTGCACGATCACGCGCGCGACCGGCGCGCGCATCTTGACCTGCGCCTGGGACTTCGCCTTGCGCACCTCGCGCAGCACGTCGGCGGTGATATCCAGCGCCACCGCCTCGCGCGCCGCCACCCGGTTGGCGTCAACCGCCCTGCCGGCCCCGCCGTCCTCGCCTGTCCGACCGTCCACACCGGGCTCGCCGGCGCCGGCCTCAGCCGCGCCGCCCGCGATGACGCTCGCCCCGCCGGCGGCGACCGCGGCTGTCAGCTCCGCGGCCTCGGGCCACTGCGCCCGGTGCACCGACCCCTCCTGCCACCACGACCAGACCTCCTCGCAGACGAACGGGAGAAACGGCGCGAACAGCCGCTGGAAGGCCGACAGCGATAGCCGCAGCGCGCGGCTGACCGAGACGCTGACCGCGGGGTCGGGGTCGTAGCGGCGACCCTTCACAAGCTCTAGGTAGTAGTCGCAGAACCACCAGAAGAACGTCTCCGTGCGCTCCAAGGCGCGCGCATAGTCATAGCCCTCGAAGTGGGTCGTCGCGTCCTCGACGACCGCCGCCAGACGGGCGATCACGGCGCGGTCGAGCGGGTGCGTCAGCGCCGGGTGGGCGGGATCCGATTCCGGCAGGTCGGCGAGCGCGAACTTCGACGCGTTCAGCAGCTTCACCGCGAGGCGCCGGCCGACCTTCATCTGCTGGGCGTCGAACGCGGTGTCGGCGCCCGGGCGGCCGCTCGCCGCCCAGTAGCGCACGGCGTCGGCGCCGTGCTCCTCGAGCAGGTGCATCGGCGTCACGACGTTTCCCTTCGACTTCGACATCTTCTTCCGGTCGGGGTCGAGCACCCAGCCGGAGATCGCGGCGTCGCTCCACGGCAGCTCGTCGTAGTCGAGCTCCGCGCGGAGGATCGTCGAGAACAGCCAGGTCCTGATGATGTCGTGGGCCTGCGGGCGCAGGTCCATCGGGAAGACCTTCGCGAACAAATCCTCGTCCTCACCGGCCTGCCCGGCGATCTGCGGGGTCAGCGAGGACGTCGCCCAGGTGTCCATCACGTCGGGGTCGCCGACGAAGCCGCCCGGCTGCCCGCGCTGCTCGGCCGTGTAGCCGTCGGGGACATCGGTCGAGGGATCGACCGGGAGCTGGTCGTCGCTTGCCGCGATCGGCTCCTCGTACAGGATCGCCCCGCTCGCGTCGAGCGGGTACCAGATCGGGAACGGCACCCCGAAGAAGCGCTGTCTGCTCACGCACCAGTCGCCGTTCAGCCCGTTCACCCAATCCTCCAGGCGCGCGCGCATGTACGGCGGATGCCATTTCAGCTCGCGCCCGCGCTCCAGCAGCGCCTCGCGATGGTCGAGCGTGCGGACGAACCACTGCCGGCTCGTCACGATCTCGACCGGGCGCTCGCCCTTCTCGAAGAACTTCACCGCCCGCGTCACCGGGGTCGGCTCGCCGATCAAATCGCCCGACTGCTCGAGCAGCTCGACGATCCTCCTGCGCGCCTGGTTGATCGTGCGGCCCTGCAGCTCGCCGTAGCTCGCGCGCGCTCCCTCCAGATCCTCGGACTCCCATCCCGGCTCGCCCCAGGGCACCTCCGCCAGCCGGCCGTCGGGCGCGAGCACCGAGCGCACTCCCAGCCCCAGCTCGCGCCACCAGACGACGTCCGTGAGGTCGCCGAACGTGCACACCATCACCAGGCCCGTGCCCTTCTCGGGCTCGACCAGCGGATGCGTCAGCACCGGCACGCGCGTGCCGAACAGCGGCGTCAGCACCTCCCTGCCGACGAGCCCGCGCTGGCGCTCGTCGTCGGGGTGCGCGAGCAGCGCCACGCACGCCGGGATCAGCTCCGGGCGCGTCGTCTCGATCAGCGCCTCTATGGTCGCGCCGGAGGGGGCGTCGCTCGGAGGGGAGGCCTCGCCGTCCGCGCCGGCGGAGGCGTCCTCGCCGTCCGCGCCGCCCTCACCACCCTCGGCCAGCTCGAAGCGCACGCGGTGCATCGCCCCCGGGCGCTCGCGATCCTCCAGCTCGGCCTGCGCGACCGCGGTCTGGAAGTCGACGTCCCACAGCGTCGGCGCCTCCGTCTGGTAGGCGCCGCCGCGGGCGAGCAGGCCGAGGAACGAGCGCTGGGATATCCGCCGCGCGAGCGGGCCGATCGTCGTGTAGGTCATCCCCCAATCGACCGACAGCCCCAGCGTGCGCCACAGCGCTTCGAAGGCCTGCTCGTCGGACTCGGTCAACTGCAGGCAGAGCTCGACGAAGTTCGGCCGCGAGATCGGATCTCCTCCCCGCTCGTCCTTGGGCTCCGTTCCCGGTCCCCGGTCTATCTTCGATGTTCTCTCGGCGGTGAACCCGGGGTCATACGGGACCGACGGATCGCAGCGCACCCCGTAGTGGTTCTGCACGCGGCGCTCCGTCGGCAGGCCGTTGTCGTCCCAGCCCATCGGGTAGAAGACCTCCCGGCCGCGCATCCGCCGATAGCGCGCGATCGCGTCGGTGTGCGTGTAGGAGAAGACGTGCCCGACGTGCAGCGAGCCGCTGACGGTCGGCGGCGGGGTGTCGATCGAGAACACCCGCTCGCTCGGGGCCGAGCGGTCGAAGCGGTAGACCCCGTCGCGCTCCCACGCCTCGCCCCACTTCTGCTCCAGCCCGTCGAGCGTCGGGCGCTCGGGGACGCGCGGCTGTTGCTCTGCTTCGTCAGATCTCGAGGGCAAGCTCCGGATCGTATCCAAGCCTCTGCTCGCGCTCGGAGCGATGCTCGGGGCAGTAGACGCCGCGGACACGGCCGTCGGCGAGCCCATAGGCGAGCCACACATCTCCGCGCCAGGCGAAGTGGAAGAAGCCTTCGCACATGCGCCCCCGCTCCAGCTCCTCGCGCCACGCGGCCATCGCCACGGCGGCGGGAACGCGCGCGCGGCAGGAGCAGCCGTCGACGAGGTACCCGCTGGAGACGCACCGCAGCGCCGCGGAGGCCGGCGCCTCGCCACGCTCCCCGTGGACGATGTGCTCCCGCTCCCTCCCGTGCGCGGCACGCCGCCACCCGCTTCCCGCGAGCACGCCCAGCGAGAGCTCGCCGTGTCGGGATCGCGCGCTCGTCAAGAGTTCTGCTCGATATCCATTCATGTTTCCCACACCTCCGGCCTGCCCCTACCGGGCATCGTTTCCCGTTCTCGCTGCCCGGATCGGGCAACCTCATGTAGTCCCTTTCGGACGACACCGGCAAAACGGGGCGCCGCGTATCGGAATCTGGACGCTTGTCCTACTCGGGGGATCTCCGCGATCTTTCGGGGGATCTCCATGGTCTCTGCCGGGTGGGCTGCGGACAGCGCGCCGGACCGGCTTCGCGACGACCCTACGGCCGCACGAACGTATCCGGGTCAGGCCCGATCCGCTTGCCCGCGTCGAGCTCCCCGATCGCCTCCATCTCATCGGCGGTGAGCTCGAAGTCGAAGACGTCGAAGTTCTCCTCGATCCGCGCGGGCGTGACCGACTTCGGGATCACGACGTTGCCGAGCTGGAGATGCCAGCGGACGATCGCCTGGGCGGGGGTCTTCGCGTGGGCCTCGGCGATCGCGACGATCGCGGGGTCTGCGAGCTCGAGGCCCTGGCCGAGCGGGCTCCACGCCTCGGTCACGATCTCGAGCTCCGCGTGCTCGTGGCGCAGGCCGGTCTGCTGGAAGTAGGGGTGCAGCTCGACCTGGTTGATCGCCGGGACGACGCCGGTCTCGGCGACGATCCGTTCGAGGTGCTGCGGCTGGAAGTTGGAGACGCCGATCGCGCGGGCGAGGCCTTCGGCCTGCAGCTCGATCAACGCCTGCCACGTCTCCACGTAGAGGTCGTGCGCGGGCACCGGCCAGTGGATCAGGTAGAGGTCGACGTGTTCGAGCTCGAGCCGCTCGAGGCTCGCCTTGCACGCGCGCTTGGCCTTGTCTTTGCCGTGGTCGTCGTTCCAGCACTTCGTCGTCACGAAGATCTCGCCGCGGTCCAACCCCGAGGCGCGGATCGCCTGCCCGACGGCGCCCTCGTTCCTGTAGGCGGCGGCCGTATCGAGGTGGCGGTAGCCAGCGTCGAGCGCGCGGGCCACGGCCTCCTCGGTCTCCTTCGGCGGGACCTGGAAGACGCCGTAGCCGAGCTGGGGGATCTCCACCTCGGGGCGGAGCGTGACGCGGGGGACCCGATCGGTTGCGCCGGCCATATTGACATGTAAGCATAATGCCCACGATGCGCAATGTTCCCGATTGGAGCCCGCACCCGAGAACGGCGCGCTCCACGGTTCCAGCAGGCTCGTGGTCGTGTACGTGCCGCACGTCCTACCCGGGCTTCCTGTAGTGCCCCGGCCATTCGCGATAGCCGATCCGGGCGATCTCGCGGATCTCGCCGAGCGTCGCCCACTCGTTCGCGCCGAGCCGTGCCAGCGGCGCCAGCCGCCCGATCGCCGGGCGGCCGTCGACGAGTACGTGCTCGTCGATCGCGGCGTGTACGACACGGCCCATCACGACCGTGCCCACCCCGACGGTGAGCGTCGCGTGCAGCTCGCACTCGAGCGCGACCGGCGAGCGCGCGACGCGCGGCGGCGCCACCCGCAGGCTCGCCTCACGCTCGATCCCGACCGCGTCGAACTCGCTCACGTCCGCGGGGAACTCGGTGCCGGTCGCGTTGACCTGCTCGAACAGCGACTCGGGGGTGAGGCAGACGACGAACTCGCGCGTCCGCTCGACGTTCCTCAGCGAGTCCTTGCGCCCGACGGAGGTGAACTGCACGATCGGCGGGTCGACCGAGGAGACCGTGAAGAACGAGTGCGGCGCAAGGTTGTCGACCCCCTCCGGCGAGCGCGAGGAAACCCACGCGATCGGCCGCGGCACGACGACCGAGGTGAGGAACGAGTAGAAGGCGCCGGCCCCAAGCGCGGCGGGATCTATGTCGACGCGGGCCACGCCGGAAGTATGACGCCGCGATGACAGTTCGCGACCCGATCACGCGACCCGATCACGCGTCCCGTCCCAAGCTCGGCCTAGCCTGCTCCGCTCAATCGATCTTCGACTCGGCGCAGCCACTGAGGAGGGACACCATGCCAAGGCTCAGCTACTTCTACGGGATCATCATCAGCATGTTCTGGGACGAGGGTCATCACGGCCGTCCGCACTTCCATGCTTACTACGGCGAGCACGAAGCCTCGCTCGACTTGACGGGCGAGATCATCGTGGGTGATCTCCCCAACCGGCAACTCCGCCTCGTCCAGGCCTAGGTCGAGCTGCACGCCGACGATCTAGCCGCCGACTGGGAGCTCGCCGTCAACAGAAAGCCATTGCAACCAATCCCTCCGCTTCGCTAAAATCGCGGCCATGGGCTATGTCTTTCCCGGCAAGGTCGTGCCTATCACAGGTGTCGAGGTCATCGGTGATCATCGACTGCGCCTGACTTTCAAGGATGGAATCGTCGGCGACATCGACTTCAGCCACCACGACTGGGGCGGCGTGTTTCAGCCCCTCTCTGATCCAGCCTGCTTCGCCCAAGTCTACGTCGACCCGGAGATTCGCACCCTCGTCTGGCCCAACGGGCTGGACATGGCGCCCGAGCCGCTTTATGCGAAGGCACTCCAGCACCAGGTGCCCCGCGCGTCGGTAAGCGCCTAACGGCACCTCGCTGAGCGGCGGGACTGTGCTGAGCAATCGCGCTCTCCGACCTCGTCCACCAGGGCAAGATCCGCTACCTCGGCTCCTCGACCTTCCCGCCCTCGAGCGTCGTCGAGGCGCAGTGGGCGGCGCGCGAGCGCGGGCTCGAGCGCTTCGTCTGCGAGCAGCCGCCCTACTCGCTTTTGGCCCGCGGTGTGGAGGCCGACCTGCTGGGCACCGCCCGCCGCCACGGCATGGGCGTGATCCCCTGGAGCCCGCTCGCCGGCGGCTGGCTGTCGGGGAAATGGCGCAAGGGCAAGGAGGCGCCGTCCTCGACGCGCGCGCAGCGACTGCCGGCCCGCTACGACCTCTCGATCCCGGCCAGCCCGCCGCGCGACGCGAGCGAGGACCCGCGCGCACCGCGCGGGCTTTCTGAGACTGCCGGATCGCCGAGTCCCCGGGACAGCCCTCGGGGTAAGGTGGGGTCGTCTGCCACCGCTGCCACCGAAAGGACCGGACGTATGAGCCCTGCCGACGTGCTCGTGATCTTCGGGATCACCGGCGACCTCGCGAAGGTGATGACCTTCCGCTCGCTCTACCGGCTCGAGAAGCGTGGCCTGCTCGACTGCCCGATCGTCGGCGTGGCCGGCGACGACTGGACGCTCGAGCACCTGCGCGAGCACGCGCGTGAATGCATCGTGGGAACCGGGGAGGCGCTCGATGACGAAGTCTTCGCGCGCTTTGCCGCGCGGCTCTCCTACGTGAGCGGCGATTTCACCGACGCCGCCACGTACGAGCGCCTGGCCGGCGAGCAGGCGCTCGCCGCCGCGCACAGCCCGGTCTTCTACCTGGAGATCCCCCCGTTCCTGTTCGGCGCGGTGATCAAGCAGCTGAAGCACGCGGGCCTGACGGAGTCCGCGCGCGTGGCCGTCGAGAAGCCGTTCGGCCACGACCTCGATTCCGCGCGCGCGCTGGCGGCGGAAATTCACGAGTACATCGACGAGTCACAGCTCTACCGGATCGACCACTTCCTCGGCAAGATGGGCACCGACGAGCTGCTCTACCTGCGCTTCGCGAACACGATGATCGAGCCGATCTGGAACCGCAACCACATCGCCTACGTCGAGATCACGATGGCCGAGAGCTTCGGCGTGGAGGACCGCGGGCACTTCTACGACCCCGTCGGCGCGCTGCGAGATGTCGTCGTCAACCACATCATGCAGGTCGTCGCGCTCGCCGCGATGGAGGCGCCGGCCGGCGATGACGCGGAAACGCTGAAGGACGCGAAGTACTCGCTGTTCCGCTCGATGCCCGCCGCCGATCCGAAGCACTACGTGCGCGGTCAGTACGACGGCTACCTCGAGATCGACGGCGTCGCGTCGGAATCGAGCACCGAGACCTACGCGGCGATGCGCCTGGAGATCGACAACTGGCGCTGGGCGGGCGTGCCGTGGTTCATCCGCACGGGGAAGAAGCTCCCGGCCACGCAGACCGAGCTGCGCGCGGTGTTCCGCGAGCCGCCGCGTCTCGGCTTCATGAGCAACGGCTCCCACCGCCGCCCCGAGCCCAACCAGTTCGTCGTCAAGCTCGACCCCTCGACCGGCACGCGCGTGATCCTCGACGCCCACCGCGCGGACGCCGACGGGCCCGAGGCGGTCACGCTCGACGTCGAGTTCGCCGACCAGGGCGGCGAGGCGCCGACGCCCTACGAGGTGCTGCTGCTCGACGCGATGCACGGCGAAGGCACCCGCTTCACCCGCCAGGACGGGGTCGAAGAGGCGTGGCGGATCTTCCAACCGCTGCTCGAGCAGCCGCCACCGGTCCACCCCTACGCCCCCGGCTCGTGGGGTCCCGTGGAGGCGGACGGCCTGGTGCGGGGATTCGGCAAGTGGCGCGGGCCGTGGGTGCAGTCATGAGCGCGATCCGATCGAGGAGATCACGTGATCTGTGCCCAAAGTGTGACAGCGATGTGACAGGAAGATAAAGCCCGGCCGAGAGAGTATCCACTTTACAGAGGGTGTACTACTATAGTATCACGCGGTCTTAAAAGTATGTCCCACATCTTCCTCCCTTTATCTGCCTCGCTCGGCCTGCCGTGAGAGACGCTCCCGCTCGCTCCATTCGTCCTTGTCCAGCCTGCCGGAGCCGGCGGTGTAGCCGGACTCGCCCCCTCCACGACCCCGCAGCACGTAGGCGCAGCCGACCGCGATCAGCGCCCCGGCGAGCGGTCCCGCGACATACACCCAATAGCTCGTGAAGTCACCGCTCACGAGCGCCGGGCCGAAGGAGCGCGCGGGGTTCATCGAGGTACCGCTCACAGGCGCCGACCACAGCCCGGCGAGCGCTATGTACCCGCCGACACCGATCGCGGCGATCGCGCCGACGTTCTGCGCCGAGGACGCGGTCCCCAAGATCACGCTGACGAGGGTCGCGGTGAGGACGATCTCCATCAGCAGCGCCTGCCAGTTCGCATAGCCAGGACCAGGCAGCGTGGCGCCGAGATGCTGGATGTTGCCGAACACCGCGAACAGGAACAGGCACGCCAGTGTCGCGCCGATCAACTGGACGATGACGTACCCGGGGAGGCGCTTCCACGGGAAATCCCCGCGCAACGCAAACGCGAGCGAGACCGCGGGATTCAGGTGCGCGCCCGAGACCGCGCCCATGAACAGGATGATCGCCAACACCATCAGGCCGGGCGCGACGACAGCCGCGGGAAGGCCGATTTCGCCCTTCCCGTGCAAGATCCCCCCGCCCGCGGCAACCAATACCAGCATGAACGTGCCCAACAGCTCGGAGAAAAGCCTGCGCCACTCCAAACGCGGATCGTCAAAGTCCTTGCGATCACCGAACTCCAGCTCGAGCAGATGCCGACGGCGCGGACTGAGAAGCCCGAGGCCGGGCGCCTCTCCCTCCTGCACCAAATGCTCGTCAGGCACGACTCACGCGTCCTGCGCCGCGGGATCGCTCAGGCGGTTACTAGCCATTCTCGCCATTAGAACTCCTGGAGTGCCTTCGGCAGGTCGGGCACCGCGCTGTAGGCATGTCGGCGCCCCGCCTTGCGGCGCTGGAGAAGTCCGCGCTCTCGCAACTGCAGGAGATCCGCGCGAGCCGTCTCATGCGTAACTCGATGGCTCGATGCGTGAGACTGATACGTGTACACATTCTCCGGATGGCGACTCGCGTCGGCGAGAAGCGCCAGTTGACGATGGTTGAACCCGGCCGAGCCCTTGATCAGCCGCTCGATCTCTCGTACTTCCCTCACCTTGCGATTGAGGTAAACGTGTAGTTCGTCTACCGCCCGCTGGATCACCTCTAGCTGATGCAGCAGAAAATAGGTTGTATCGCCGTGATCGGTCTCCGTGAGCAGGAAAGCCTTGCCGTACTTCGCCGGTGCACTTCGTATCACGCGTGAGAGCGACAGATACTCAACCAGCCAGTACTTCTGCGTCCGCATGTACCAGTAGAACAGGGCGCGCGCCGTTCGTCCGTTGCCGTCGAGGAAGGGATGGTCATAGGCGAGCCAGAAGTGCAAGAGGATGCCCCGGAGGACTGGATGGATGAATCCGCCAGAGTCATCGTCGTCCTTCCCATTGGCGAAGTCGCACATGGCTTGCATTCTCTGGAGCAGCTGCTCGGCGGGCGGAGGAGTGTGGACGATACTCCTGTCCGTGGCGTCGAGCACCACCACGCGCTCTTCGTCCGATGTCTGTAGGCGCCCGGCGGCACTTGGGTCATCGAGCGTGTCCTTGGTGAGGATGCCCTGCAGCGTCATCACCAGATCTGGCGTCAGCGTTTCTCCCATGCCGTCGCGCATGAATTCCAGCGCCCTGTAGTTGTTGAGAATCATCAGCTCGCTTCGGTCTGTCGGCACGCGCCCGCTCCGCAGCAGCTCCTTCGCCACGCGCCGCGAGGTCGTCGCGCCCTCGAGTTGACTGGAGCGGATCGCCTCCTCCATGAGCGAGCTGACGAGGTAGCGATGGCGTGCCTGCTCGTCGGTCGTCACGACCTCTGGCATCGCGATCTCACCGCCGCAGTGCTGATCGATGAAGTGGAGTAATCGTTGAGCGCTTGGGGGAGTCGAGTACGTAAAAGGCCTCCCCGACGGATCGACCAGCGCCAGATCGCTCGGACTGCGGCGCATCTTGATCGCTTGCCACCACTCCTCCCGTGTGATGTCGCCCGGAGGGGTGAGGTGGCGAAGCTTGTCCCAGTGGACATAGTCCTGACGCGGACCGACTGCGGCAACGACTTGCATCACCTCAAGCAGGCGGCTGGCATCGATGTCGATGAACAACTGCTCGTCGTCTGGGGGGGCGGCCACGTGCATGACTGCTCGGCAACTCCAAATCAAGTCCAAATTACTCCAAGGACTTGGAGTTTAGCACGAACTCCAGATTCTTGGAGATGGTTGGAGTTAGCTTGGAATTGGAATGCTCGGCCAGGGCCTCCCTGTCGTTCAACCGGACCGAACCTCAGTGTCCTGGCAAGTCCCTCTCGGTCAGCTGGCGCTCGTAGGGGCCATGGCCGGTCAGGCACACAGCACCGCAGCGCGCCGCCAGCGCCAGCGCGGCCGGCACGTCGAGACCGGCGCCGAGTCCGTAGGTGAGTCCCGCGGCGAACGAGTCGCCGCAGCCGTAGGCGTCGACCGGAGCGCCCGGCAGCCGCGCGGCGCTCCACGTCCCCGAGCCGCCCGCGCGCTCGCGGTAAGAGCCCCCGCGCGCGCCCTCGGTCGACACGACCAGCCGGGCCTGCACCCGCGCGCGCTCGGCCTCGCGGCGCTCGGCCTCGTCCTCCCCGCTCAGCACCAGTGCGTCCAGCTCGACGCCGTGCTCGAGCACCTCCCCCGCGCGCGGGCTGGCGACGAGCACTCGCGCCGCACGCGCGGCGCGCAGCGCGGGGAGATCGCCGGCGGTGAAGTAGACGGCGTCCATCTCCGCGAGCCCCGCCCACGGCAGCTCTCCGTCCTCCCCCCGCGGCTCCAGACGCGGTCCATAGGTGACGATCGTGCGCTCGCCGGCCCCGTCCACGAGCGTCGCCGCCCTGCGGGTGGCGGCTGTCTGGGTTGAAAATATCTCCACGCCGAGTTCGTGCAGACGCGCGACTGAGCGACGCGCGAGCTCGTCGTCGCCGAGGGCCGTGATCAACCTCGCCCCGCCGGCCAGACGCGCCAGCTGCACGGCCGCCACGGCCCCGCCGCCCGCCGGCTCCTCGAAGGCCTCGCGCGCGTGGACCACCTCGCCGGCGCGCGGGACGTGATCTACGCGCGCGAACTGCACCCACTCGACATGGCCCACCACCGCGACCCTCGGCCGGCTCGCCCGCATCGGGGGAGTCTCACACAATGATCGCTTGAAGGATCCGCCTGCGGGCACCCAGACACCGCGCCTTCACGGGCGCCGCGTCCGGCGTCGGATTTTGTTCACTCAGGCGTCCCGTATCTGCACATCGATATCGGTGTGGGCGATGACTCCGGCCGCCCGCAGACGATCGGCCAGGGCGTGCGCCCACTGCTCGATCTGTTGATCCGTGAGGTCCGATCTGCGGGCCTCGATCTGCAAGTGCGTGGTGTCGGCGATCCGGACGCGACTGGACGGGTCGAAGTAGGACGCACGCGCCGCGGCGAGGTCGCACGCCCACTCGTGGTCGGCCTCGGGGCCGAGCGCCATCGAGACGAAGACGAGGCGCGGGACTCCCTGCTCAGAAGACGTGAGGTTGGCGACGTCGCGGAAGTCATCGGTGCGGCCGGCGGCCAGCTTCATGCGGACCAAGTCGTCCTTGCCGGCAACATCGACGCGCTGACCGTTGATCGTGGTCTCGAGGCTGCGCTGCTTGACCTTCGGATAGCTGTCGCTGCCATCGGGCCGGTACAAGATGTCGAGCTTGCCATAGCGCGTGCTGAACATCACCGTCGGGTACTCCTCGCCCGCGGCAGGGTCCACTCCACCCCGCTCAGATGACAGCAGCACGGCGCCCAGCTGCCGCAGTGCATCCCGCAGAGCACGCCTGTTGACCTCGTCTCCGATCGGGACCATCACGTCGACATCGCCGGTCGCGCGCACCTCCGCGTGCACTCCCACGGCCATTGCGCCGATCACCACGAAGTCGACACCGCACTCCGACAGCGTGCCGAGCAGCCCAGCGGGGTTCAGCGCCCCCTCGTCAGCCACTCAAACCCGTCCTCATCTCAACCATCGCGTTGTGCAGCGCCGCCGCGCTCTGCATCCGCTCCTGCGGGCTCATCGTTAGCTGATCGACCAACGCCCCGCGATCGCCGCGC
>DATCFG010000133.1:0-2888 GCA_036509655.1 Solirubrobacteraceae bacterium
GCGACGCGGCCCCGGCGGACCGAGTCGGTCAGCTCGTTGCGGGCGATCGCGAGAAGCCACGCGATCGGCACCATCGGCAGCTCGCGGTCTGCGTCGTGGACGGCGACGAGCGCCTTGGCGAAGGTCTCGCACATCAGATCCGCCGCCAGCTCGGCGCTGGGAACCCGCACCCGCAGAAAAGCGAGCACATCGCCTCGTCGTGCTCTGTAGAACACTCCGAACGATTCGGCATCACCCTCGCGCGCTCGCCTCAACAGCTCACGATCGTGGACATGCACAGCAGCGCTCATGGTCGATAAAGACGCAGCGACCCCCTCGTTTGTGACCAGCCCGACGAACTGTCTAACGCCGACGCTCGACACCGAGCCTACGCCGCCCCCGCCAACCCCCGATCAGAACGCCTCACCGGATCCAAGCGCCTGCCTTCCCCGTGAAATGCGGCGCTGGCCCAGCCGGGACTAGCGCCAGTCTGGACGGAGAACGGCATGGCTGCCGTGGCCGCAACGCCACTCACCGGAGAGCAGCCGGCGTGGCGTCCTGTGTACGGCTTTCGGCGACGCCGTGAGTCGCTACCTGTCGATCCGCCAGCCCTCCGCCGAGCGCTCGCCGCGCGAGGACCGGCCACGCTGAACCGCATCGGTGCGCTGCTCGGGGAGACCGTCGCCACCCCCGAATTGCGGGCTGTGCTCTACGAGGTTCCCGCTCACCAGCCCGACATCGAGACCTACGCAGTGTCACCGACGAGCTCGGTCGAACCGGTCACGGGCTTGCTGCCGGCGAGCACGGGCGGCGGATCGAGCTGATCTTCGACAATCGCACCGGCGATCTACTCGCCAAGCAACTCCCGCTGATCGATCCCGAACAGACCTACGCGCCGGTCGGCACCCTCGTGTCCTGGACCGCCTACCTCGACCGCCAGCTCGTCGATTTCTCCCAGTCAAGCGATGGTCGGTGGTGGACGTATCGTGGGAACCCGTGCGTCGTCGTGGCACGGCGGACCTAGGGGTCGCTGTCGCTCGTATTACGGGCGTGACCGCCTTCGGACTAAGTGGTTGTCTTCCCAAGTTCGTTGACGGATTTGGTCATGCCGCGAGTTGCAGCTCTGGAGTGTGCTGATCGAGCCGGTCGAGGACTCTCTGCAGGTCCTTGCGGGTGAACTTCCATTCGAACGGCTGGGCGATCTGCTCGTAGCGGCGGCCGAATGCCAGCAGCGTCCGCTCGAGCGTCTCGAGATCGGGGAAGTTGTTGGGTTGCAGCGCCTTGCGCTGGACCACGGAGAAGTAGATCTCGGCCTGGTTGACCCAGCTCGCGTGCACGGGCGTGTGCACGAGGATCAGGTTCTCATAGCGTCCCTGCAGACGGTTGATGGATCGCTTGCCGCGGTGCGCGCTGCCGTTGTCGACGACCACGAACACCCGCTTGGCTGACCGGTAGGGCTCCTGGGTCATGAACTGTTCGATCAGCTTGTCAAACGGGACGATCCCGTCCTTCTCGTCGCACCGATCAAACAGCTTCGCGCGACGCACATCCCACGCCGCGAAGTAGCACAGCGCCCCCCGCCGCTTGTACTCGTGCTCGACCCGCTGACCCCCACCGTGGGGCTTCGCCGGCTCGCTCGGATGGATCCGCGCGCGGGCCTGGATCGAGGGCTTCTCATCGCAGCACATCACGTAATCGCCGGGCTCAAGCAGCTTTCCGTCCCAGCGGCCCTCGTAGAGATCGAGGACGCGGCCGGCCTTCTCGGCGAACTGCGGGTCGCGCGGGAAGATCCAGGAGCGATAGTTCCACGGACGGATCGCGTCCTCGTGCAGCCACCGCCAGATCGTGACCGCCGCGATCGTCGCGACGATTCCGCGCTTGACCGCTTCGACCGCCAGCTCAGCGGCCGACCAGCGCGAGAGCGGCACGCCCTGCTCGGCCGGCAGCGCGCACGCCATCGCCTTGACCTCGGCGACCTGCGCCGGGGGAAAAACGCCGCGGTCGACCTGACCGCGGTCTCTCCTCAAGACCCTGGACTCCCTCCTGGCAGAACCGTATTCGCCAGGTCGACACCGCCTGGCGCGAGCACGCCAGTCGCTCCGCGATCTCGGTGTTCGAAAGCCCATCAGCCGCCAGCAGGATCGCCTTCGCGCGCACCACATCTCGGTGCGGGCCCGAGTACGCCGCCGCGCGCCGCTCCAGCGCGCGCCGCTGCTCATCACCCAAGGTCACCTGATGCGGAGAGCTCTGCGCCATCATCCCCAGGATTCGCCAGTCGAGTTATGACTCCTTCAAACTCGCCGCGTACTTCAGAAGACGACCACTAAGCGTCGGTCCGTGATCGATAGGAGCGGTCGGTGAACGTCCGCGACGAACAGCCCGCGCACGTCAGCTTCCTGGACCGGGTCACGCGTCGACGCCGGCAGCGAGCATTCGGCTTCGCTGCGGGTGCGGCGGCGCTGGGGATTCTTGCGATCGCGATCGCTACCGGTTCATTTTCGAGCTCCGCTGACCAGTCGGTCGCCGCCGAAGCCGGGATGAGGCTCGCTGGCGCGCCGTTACAGGCTACCAGCGGGCTGGGATCGGTTTGGGTGTTGACCTGCGAGCGCGATTGCTCGGGACGACAGAGCGCTGGACAGATCGTCCGGGTCGATAGCCGGACCGGGGAGATCTCCCAGCGCATCAACGTCGTGGATGCGAACGCGTTCGCGATCGGCGCTGGCGCACTATGGCTCACCCACGTTTATGAAGGCAGCGCGAGCCGAATCGATCCAGGGACCGGGCGCACGACCCGAACAATCAAGCTCGCGCTGCCCAAACCGGTTGTTCCTGGCGACCGTCAGTTCCTGCCGGACAGCATCAGCGCGGGAAACGACTCGGTGTGGGTCACCACCGCACGCGGCTGGGTT
>DATCFG010000134.1:0-11735 GCA_036509655.1 Solirubrobacteraceae bacterium
ACAACAAGGTCAGACTCATCACCCGCCGCGCCTACGGGTTCCACTCAGCCAAGGCAGCGCTCGCCCTCGTCCTGCTCACCTGCGGCCCGATTGACCTCACACTCCCACACGAGTTTCACCTACATCCATGACAAGAGAGCCCACAATGCGGGAAGCGCTGGCGGCCGGACAGGCGGGCCAGGTGCTCGTCTGCGCCAACGAGGGAGTGCTGCGCGATGCGTGCGACGATCTCGGGGCTGACGAGGCCGGTCTTGCGGCGGCTCTCGAGGAGGCGCTGAGGCGCGGGGCATCGAAGGATGTGGGACTCCTAGTCATCAATGTAAACCGCCAGCGGCCGACCGCGCCAGTGGTGTGGGAGGGCCTGATCAATCTCGTAGCTCGCGAGGAGCTTTGGGAGCCGGGCTGCGAGGGATGCCCAGGCGACGGACGCGGTTCAAGCGGTTGTCCTCTGCGCGAAAACGCTGCCGCGATGCGCCGAGTGGGCCCGCGCAACGCTCTCCGCCAATTGGTGCAGCTCGGAGCCGGCGAAGCCGTTCCCACAATGCGAGAGGTGCTCGCCATCCTTGCCTGGGCGTTGTCTGGGGGAAAGAGCTGCGAGCAAGTCAAGAACGACGCCCGTGATCGCGGGCGCGACGCGCACACCGCTGCGGACGGCTATTTCCACCGCGCCCTCGGAGGTGGCCTCAAGTTGGAGTCCGCCGAGCGTTCGCCACTGCTCGCTGGCATGAGAGCATCCGGACTCGGCTCGACATCAGATCTGCAGGCAGACGAGTGGCTGCGCGATTCTCAGGCTGCGGAGCCCTCCGTGCAACTGCTGGCCGGGGCTCCTTCGAGCGACGATGAAGCGGCGACGCCGCTTCGCGGCTCGCGATCGCCGTTCGATCGCGTCAGCACCGGCGCGGGCTGCATGACGTTTAACACGCTCGGCGAGGCGCTGTCGACAAGCGAGGATCCCACGCTGGTGCATACGTGTCTCGCGGCTCTCGTCGGGGAGGGAGCCGATGGCGCACAGGTCCTTTGGCGCAGGCGATTGTTCTTCGAGGCAACAGATGAGCTTGGCGGTCCAGCTGCGACCGCCGCCAGGCTCCTCGACGTCAAGCATCTCGCCGAGTTTCTAGATCTCGCTGGCTCCGTGGCGCGCGGCTCAGACGAGATGTTGCGCCTGACGGAGCTCATAGAGGGGCTCAACTTCCTCGTCTGCGGATTTTCCTCAGCGGCCGAGGGCCTAGTAGTGCCCGACCAAGCGTGTCTCTTCTCGCGGGATCCAGGCTCGTTCCGCCCCGCTCGCCCTTCGCTCGTGCACGCGAACGTGCCAATCGATCAGCTAGCGCTCCGTGCTCCAGACCAAGGCATCGTGGAGGAGTTTCTCGATGTCGATCATCTTGATCTCGAGCTCGAGGCGCTAGCTAATCCTCTCCTTTCTCTAAGGATCCGTCCCCGCTTGTATGAGGCGATCCGCGAAGCTGCCGCATTTCAGGGCCCCGTTGGCCAGGGTATCGCGGAGATGACCGACCTTCGCGGGTTCTACGGCCGGCTCGCAGAGCACCTGGCTGCTGGCGGCCTGCGTGTCGCCGATCCCGAGTCTCGGCCGCCGGGGCTGCGACCTCTTCGCTTGCCGCACTTCGCCTGATGCCTGGCGAACTGGAACCGGGAGCGGTCGCGCGGCGCCTGTTCGGCATCGACCCCGATCGCGACGAGCGCGCTTCGCAGCTTTGCATGGAGGCGCTACTCACCCTCGCCCAGAACGAGTACAGAGCTCCCAGCGCCGACGAAGAGCTTGCTAGCCCCAAGCGCCGGCAGTTCGCGATTCGCAGCCTTGCCCTCGGCCACAACTTCCTCGAGCTGTTCGAAGAGGGGCGAATCGGATCGGAGGGGCTATCGCCGCAGCGCTATGGGGAGCTACTAGCGACTGGCAGCGATCTACTGGGATCTGCCAATCTCAACCTCGCGCGCGACGCGCTCCAAGGCCTCGTCGATCCGTCGACCAGCCGGGGGCAGGCCGGAGGATGGCTTCTACGCCCATTCCACGAGAGTCTGCTGTGGTTCGACGCGCGCCAGACCCGTGCGCGGCCGTGGACTGTGCGCCAGGTCTATATGCGCGGCTCGGGCGTGACGTTCGCTCGGATGCTCGTGGAGCCCCCTGACACTGCAGGCGCCGAAGCCGCCGACAGTGGAAGGCGGGCGGTGGATGCCATCCGCGATGCCCTTCGGGCACCGTCTCCGCTCGGCGACATAGCCGTTGCGCTGGAGGGCGCGCTGCCAGATGACCTGAGTCGTCCGTATCCGCCGGAAGCGGCTGAGCTACGAGCGTGGGAGCACGGGGGGGAGCCTGAGCTTGGGGACCTTTCAGCGACGATCTGCCGGCACGCGGAGGGAGTCATGCTCCAAGGCACAGCGAGCGCGCCAGCGCGCTTGTGGCAGCTCCGAAGCATCATGGCGCTCGATTTTGCCGCTCACGTTCTCCGGTCTGCCTGGGATCGGCTCGAGCTCGACGAGCGCAGCCGGTATGTGCTGGCGTCCTTCGGCGGCCCGCCGCGTCGGGACAACCGACTGCGCCAGTTGTCCGAGAGGAGCTACGCCGACGCACGCCAGCAGCTCCGCCGCGCCACCGTTGCGACGCTGGCCGACGAGATGCGGCGCCTCAACGCGGCCGGGCACGTCGAATGGGACCGCGAGGTTCTAAACCGCGGGGATCGGCTAAACCACGTCCTCGCCGAGCTGACCGAGCTGTCGCGCGGTGCGCCTCCCGAGGAATATGACCGACTCGCGAGGTTGACGGCAGACAACGCTGACTACGGGCGAGCCGCTGAGGGCTTCCGAGTCTTAATCGAAAGCGTCGGGCTCCTCGCGGGGACCGGGGCGTATCGCTACATGTCTCCTACGCCGGAGCTTCTTTCTGCGCTCGTCGGGGCTCTGTCGCGGCATATGCCCATGACGTCGGCAGAATTCTTCGACCGTGTGCGCGCAGAGTGGGGGCTTGTGATCGGTCCGGGGTCAGGCGCGCGGGTCGCTGACGAGCTCGACGGCGTCGAGCTCGAGCGCAACGCGAGGCGCGCCGAGGCCGTGCTGTCGAACGCCGGCCTCGCGCTCGGTCTTTCCGACCGCACGGTGGTCGTCGGGGAGCGAGCAGCTTGGGAGGGCCGCGCATGAGCCGTCTGGGCGCTGCGCTCGCCGCTTATATCCAGCGCCTCAGCGAAGGTGTGTCGGAACCGTTCGTCTCTGTCGAAGGCGTAAGCCGTGATGTTGCAGAGGGAATTTCGCGGGCATGGCCTGACGGATCGTGGCGCCTGGCGATAGCGTCTGACGAACCGGATCGCTTCGGCGATCATGCGCTGCGGACAGCGGGGACCGAACTGCGGAATCAAGGCGCGGTCTGTCTGGTCGTGTGCGAGGGGCACGCGTTGCCGGACCGCCAGTCGCTCAACTTCTTCGAGGTCGTGGCCCCGGCCGATCTGCTCGAGCGCAGCGAGGACATAGCACTGCTAGCAGAAGCCGAGCCACCCGTTCAGGCAGGCTCTCCCGTCCGGGAGGTGCGGCAGGCGATCTTGCAGCTCACGGTGGCGGAGCGCCCATCAGCGGTGGCCGTCGCCGCCTACTTTGATGCCGTAGCTGCGGGCCAGCCGCCGCTACAAGCGCTGCCTGCTCTTGGCGCGTTCCGCGATGACGACCAGGGAGACCGGGTCACCACCACGCGTGTGAAGGACAACTTGAATCTTTCGGCACACAGGCGATCCGATGATCTTCAGAGCCACGGAGGGCTCGCGGATATCCGACGTCGAGCGGAGCGCGTGCTCGCACGGCGGCCTGGCGTTGCCGCAGCATCGGCTGTGGAGCAGGCAGACAGGGTCATGGCGATGATCGAGAACTGGGACAACGCCCTCCTGGCTGAGCTTGCATTCGACGAGGCTCGCGAGATCCTAGTCCGTGCGCAACGCACTGTCTCTGGCGCCACGCTGCAGGAGATCGACGATTACGCGCTGGTTCAGAAGGAACAGCCGGGCGCGGCCGAAATACCGTGGGACCGGTACAGACTGAGCGCCGAGCGGCTCGCAGGGGATGACGAGGAGCAGCGCACAGCCGCAGCCGAACTGCTTGGCTTCGACGACGCTGAGAACCGGCGCTGCTTCCAAACGCAGACGCGGACCCGCATTGCGCGGCTGCTCAACGACCGCGTCATCCGAGCGTCGGACCCGTCGTGCCCGGAGCGGGGCCTCCTTCAAGCAGCTCTCGCCCTCGAGGGAGGGCTGCGGCGCATCCAGCTCGTCTCGCCGCTCCCGCTCGCGGAGGGGAGCAAACCGAGTCGTCGAAACGCGGCGCGGGCGCTGGCGCTGGCGTGCGCACAGCACCGGCTCGGGGCTCTCGCGATTGCACTCCAAGAGACTTTCGGAATCGAAGTCGATCCTGCCCTTAGGCTCGCCGCCCGGCCACCTTGGGACGAGGCATTCGAGGACGCAGAGCTTAATCGGGGCCATCGGCTCGAGCCTGTGAGCTTGAGGCTTTATGGTGAGGCGCCCGCCAGTGGCCGAGCCGATTCTGTCGTGCTGGAGTGGCGGCCCGACTTGGATGACCTTGCGACCCTGCGGTCTGCGCTGCTGTTCTCCGAGCAGGATGCCCTGACGCTCGCGACTAGCGGTGCGCCGACGCTCGACCGGTTCTGCGCTGGTCCGGACGCTGTTCCGGAGACTCCGGCGCCTGCGCTGCGAGCGCTCGCTGGCCAGCTTCGCCGGGCCACCGGTCACTCGATCGAGAGGGGACTCGATCCCGAAGAGCTTGCGCGCTGGTCGAAGTCGTGGGATGAGGCGGTCGAGTCGCTCGGGCCCACCGGGAGTGATGACTTGCTCGAAGCCCTGTCGCTCGTCGGCGCTGCCAGGGGACAAGGCGCCGTGGCGTTGACGCCCTGGGCTCCGCTCAAGGCCGAATGGCTATCCGAGTATCTCGATGCCTTGTGGAGCCTGCTTTTCCTCGCGCTTTACGCCGAGGTCCCCGGCGATCCGGGGGAGCCGCTCGACGACACGGCGCGCGGCGTCGCGTTCGCGACCGCCGCGCACTATCCCGCGTACGCTAGATCGCTGAACGCCGACAGGCCGCTTCTCGCGACGAGCGAGACGCGCGTCTGGAGCCTCTACGGCGGTCCTGCCTCCGACGGCGCTCGCCACGGGGGAGCGGCCCTGCGCTCTGTCCTCAAGAAGCTCCTCCAGTTGCAGCCTGAGGTCGCGGGGCACTTGCGCTGCGCAGCTATCGGGCCTGGAGCAGCTGACCTGCTTGTCTCCGAGGCGATCGCGCTTGTCAACGCGAGGATTGTTGGGCGCATCGAGATCTTCTGCATCGGCGACGCCCGCGACGAGCGGCCACTCGCTGACACCCTGGCTCAGTGCGACGAGCAGCTTGCCGGGCTCGGGCGAGACCGCCTCGAGTTGCGGTACCTCCCGTCGCTCAGCGCGGCCTCGGAACATCTGCAGTACTCGGTTGGCGCCCCAGCAGTGCATCTCGCGCTCATCTGCGGCTTGACGTCCGAAGCTGCTCAGCTCGAGATCGAATGTCCGCCACTGCCAGTGCCCCCGCTTACGAAAGAGGCGCTTTTCATCCCCCGCACGTCGGTGAGACCTGGGCAGATCAGAAGGATGTTGCTTGCGCCGCCTGCGACGACCGAAAGCGGCCGCGCATGGCTACGACTTATGCACGCGCTGGACGATGGTTGGCCTGAGGATGACAGCACGGTGCAGATCGCAGAGCTGCGAACCGCGAGTGCAGACCTTCGCGAGCAGCTCAAAACAGCCCACGATCTTGCCCTCTGGGTAGCAACGCTTGATCCGTACGCCAGCAGAGACAGCTTGGAACGAGCCATCGGCCCCGACGTGGCAATCCTGCATCAGGATCGCAGGCTCGGTGGTGACTCGCCGCTCGCGCTCGTGATCAGCCAAAAGTCCGGCGGCCCTGCTGACCGCGCGATCGGGCGCAGCCTTCAAGCGGCCCACATAGTCGGCGACCGCGACGACGCGCTCGGGATCGGCGCGGACTTGCGCAAAGTTGCCTCTCAGGGCTACGGGATACTCGCCCTGGAAGCAGCGACGACCGGCTCCGGGATCAACGAGCTTGTTGCGCACGTCGTCGCGTTCTCGCTGCTCGCCACGACGGCAACACCGTGGCCGCTGCCACCAGGCTGCCGGATGCTTCTCATCAGTCTCGACGACTACAAGTATTGGTTCCCCGCCAAGCGAGCTGACCTGCTGGTGCTCGCAATCGACGAGCGCTCGACCGAAAAGGGCGTTCACGCGGCTCTCGTCGAGGTCAAGGCTCGACGCAGCGACGCTGTCATAGCCGCCACCGACGCGCTCGACCAGCTCCGCCAGTCGCTGCAAGTCACGCGTTGGGCGGGGTACCCGGACCCAGAGACCATCCATTCCCGGCTCTGGCTGAACCGGATCGCCGAGGCGGCCCTCGCGGTAGCCCGCGAGTCGAACGTCCGGCTCACCGTTGGAGAGATCGAGGCGATAGAGACGTTCCGCCAGGGCTTCGGGACGCTCGAATGGGCCGGTATCGGCCTGGTGTTCGGGCCAAACGTAGAGGTGCTCCACCGCGACACTCAGCACAAGGTCGCCGGCGATCTCGTCCCGATCAGCATTTCAGCCATGCAGCTCACGCAGCAGCTGCTCAGCGACGCGGCCGGAACGAATCTGGCGGACCTGCACACCGCAGAGACCGAGCGAGCGCCGCTTGGGGGCGGTCGACGGCGCCGCCGGCCAGAGCGTGGCGGCGAAGGGCCCGTCGGCGCGATGCCGGGCGTACCTGACGAGGCTGCTCCGGAGCCAGGCACGCAGGAGACGCCCGGCGTAGTCCAATCGGAGCCAGCCATTCGCGAGATGCGGGAGCCGGAGGCCGAGCCACACGCTCCAGGCGCAGAATCCGATGCGCCTCCGGCGGAGGTCGACACAGCACATCCGCATGCCGGCGAGGACGTCGCGGGCGCCATGGTCGAGCCGGCATCCGGCTCCCAAGCTGGCGGCGCGTTGGCCGGCACCTCGAGAGCTACAAGGGTCCCAGCCTTCGATCCGCCGATCCTGGGATGGGATGTTTCTACGGGCGAGCCGTTACTTTGGCATGCCGCCGGAGACCAGGCACTCGCGAACGGCCACATGGAGATCTGGGGCTCCAGCGGAGCAGGCAAGACGCAGTTCGTTATGGCGCTGCTATCCCAGCTTGCATCGAAAGCAGGTGCGCGGTTCGGCGTCGCTGACTTCAAGAACGACTATGGCGGAGACTTCCCGCGCCAAGCCGACGCGGAGTTCCTCGACCTATGGAACGAAGGGGCGCCTTACAACCCACTAGCTCTCGCAACACTCGATGATCGCTCGATCAGGACCGCAGTGATCGAGTTGCGCGACATTGTCGATGTGGCGACGCAGTCGTTCGCACGGCTCGGCGTACGACAGAAGACGAAGCTACAGCAGAAGCTCGCCGAGGCGTTTGAGCAGGGCAAGCGCGAAAGCCAATGGCCCACGCTTCGGACGCTTGACGCCTTGTTGGATGACGATCTCCGAGGCGTTATCGGCGACCTGACATCGAACGATCTATTCCGAGAAGGCCCTCCGCTCGGCGACGTCACGGCCCGCAACGCCGTATTCGGTCTTTCGAACATCCCAGGGAACGGACTTACGACAGTGCTCGCGGCCGGCTTCATCCTCGGCTCGCTACAGCTTAAGATGCAAGGCCTACCGCCTGTGCCGAACACGCTCCGATACGCGGTCGTTGTGGATGAGGCGCACCGGGTTTCCGCATTCAAGGCTATCGATACGATGGTCCGCGAGGGGCGCAGCAAGGGGCTCGCCGTCATCCTTGCAACCCAGCAGCCGGGCGACCTCACGCCTGTGGTAGCCGCCAATGCCCAGACGCGGGTGTGTTTCCGGCTATCGGACGCTGGCGCCGCCACTGCAGCCGCCAGGAGCCTTGATCCGGCAGATCGAGATCTTCCGGAGCAGATCCGCACGCTCGACAGCGGAGAGGCCTACGTTAGCCTCGCGGGTCGCACACCACTCCTTCTCAGCATGGCCCAGAACTACCGCAACCGAGGCGACCTAGGCCTGGCGCCTTGAGCCAGGAACTCGGCTTCGATGACGGCGACAGCCTCGGGAGTCGGCAAGTGCTCCCAAATTCGAATGACCGCTCAGCCGGCGCCTCGGAGTAGCTGATTGTCTCGCGCGTCTCGCTGCGCGTTGCGTGCCAACTTTGGGCGCCCGCGCGACTGAGCGTTCATCGCTCGCGGTCGGCTCTCCGTCTTGCTTGAGGCGCCATCCGCGACCGTCCCGCTCCATCTTTCCCTCCTTCTCCAGCCCAGGTAGAGATAGTTCGACTTGATGTTCATGTGCTCAGCGAGCTCGGGGATCGTGATGCCAGGATATCGTGCCGCCAGCAAAAGCACTTCGGCTGCCCGCGTTCCGCTCACCTTTCGGCGTCCGCCGCGTTTCCTCCGCGCGGTCGGCCTATCTGCCTCTTCAAGCTTCGTCGCCATTGCCTGGAGTCGCAGGTACTCGTCGATGATCGGGTCGAGTTCCTCCAGGCGAGATTCGACATCGGCGAGCGACGCATCCGTGCTCGCTGCCAGCGAGGGAGGGGCAGGCGCTCCGCCGGTCTGAGATGTCGTCCCATCATCCGACTCCAGAGCCGCGTGCATGCGGTCCACTTGCGTCCCCGCGGGCTGGTCGCTGGCGGGTTCCGTCAACGGCGACGGGCCTCGCCCCACACCGAGCGCGTCTCGCAGGAGCTGGGCGTAGATGATGACGTTAGTTAGCCAGCTCATCCCCGAGCTGGCCTTCATCGCTAGGCACAGTGCTGCCCGTCTCCGCCCATGCGATAAGCGTCTCTGATATGTCGTGGTGTTTGTCAAGTGGGCAGGGTTGATCGCGCCTGGTTGATGGGCGTTGGTTGTGGTCGGGAGGCCGGGCTCGGTGTCGGCGTTGCCAGTCTGATGATGCGGGGGTTGGGTACCCCAGGGCCCGGTTTCGTGCTGCCAGCGTGCGCTGTCCACGTCACAGCCCATCAGACGTGGCTCGGCGATCACCAGTCGTCGCGCCCCCGTGTTCGGACGGCGCCTGCCGCTCTTGAGCGCCTCGCCGCGCGGTTCGCGCTCGCGCCATGCGCTCACGGGCTGCGGCGCGGACCTCAATCGCTCTGCAACGAGGTGGGTAGCCTGATCGCGGTGAGCGCCGAGGCGTCCCGGTCCTCGTTGATCCGCAGGCCCGGATCAACCGTGACCAGCGCGATCTCGCGCCACCGCCGCACGATCTCCTCCTCACCCACCTCGTCCCTGCCGGGGTCGTGCTCGGCGCGGAAGCGTGCGTCAGCCTCGCTGACCTCGGCGACCGTCACGGCCGCGTCGTCGCTGAGCTGCCACGTCTCGGCGGCGGCGTATCGTGAGAGGTCCAGCACGTAGAGTCTGTCTTTGGCCACCTCGGGGAAGTGGTACGCGGCAGCTCCCTCAAAGATGCCGGAGTAGTTGTGCGCGGTGCCCTCCGAAACGCCCCACTCCTCCGGCGGCGCGGCGCCGCTCCCGAGGAACGCGAGGCCCATCGCTTCCGCGAGCTCCCACTGAAGCGGCACGAGCACGACCACCGCGGTCGCCGTCTGCGCCTGCACTGCGCTCGCCACGATCGGGCGCAGCTGGTCCACGAACTCGGCTGCGTTCTCGTCGCCCGCGTCGTCGGCGACGAGCACCCGCGGCTCCGCAGTCGTCATCGGCTGGATCAAGGTGCGCAGCTCCAAGTGAGCTACGTCCATGCCGATGTCGCGCGCGATCATGTCCAGCCCGACGAACCGGCCGTCGGCTGTGAAGAAGCCCTTGGGTGGCTGCGACTGGATCAACGGCGGATCGGCGGGCGGCGTGTCCAGCTGCGTGATCGCGCCGGCTAGGCGGAGGAGGTCGGGCACGATCCGCGACTTCGCGAGGGACGCGCGGGTTTGCTCGCGGAACGCCGAGACCTTCTCCGGCGCGAGCGGTGTTTCAATCATGCTCTGCCGTTCCTGCTGCCGCCACGCCTCGGCGCCGGCCTCTAGGGCTTCGCGCACTCTCGTCGCGCGCTCCGCTACGTCGGGGAGGTCTTCGTTGCGCGCGTCGGTGACGGCCTTGCCGAGCACGTCGCGGGCGTGGTCAAGGTAGGTGACCATCCATTCGGCGGCGGGCAGCTCCGGCGCCGACTCGTCGGGGCGCACTGCGCGCAGTGCGGCGGCGATGAAGGTCTCCACCGCGGCGGTGGCAGTGCCGACGGCGTACACGCGGCCCTCCTGGAGCGTGGCGAGTATCCAGTCCGACCAGGGCGCCCCCGCGCGGTCCTCAAACTCGGCCACTATCGCTTTCGTCGTTGCGTTCGTGAGCCCGGGGAGTCCGCCGAGTTGGGCGGTGAAGTGTGTGAAGGACTCGCGCCATGCTTTTGGTTGTTGTCTCCAGGTCCAGAGGGCGAGGCCGAAGCGGAGGATCGTCCGGCGGTCGCTGAGTCCCTGGATGAGCTCGGCGAACTGCGCGCTCTCCTTGGCCTCCTCCAAGCGCTCGGCTGTGCCGGGCTCGTCCCGCTCGGCTTCCTCCTCCAGGCGTCTCAGCACGGTGGGGTGCGACGAGTACGGGTCCACGTTCACGTGCTCCAGCAGCGTGTCCCAGTCGCCGTCAACGGTGCGGACGTAGTCCGCTTCGCCGCGGTCCACGCCGAGCTTCAGGATCGTGCCGAACTGGTCGTAGACGAGGCGGACGTAGCCGCCGAAGCGGAGTCTGTCCGCGATCTCGCCCTGCTCCAGGCTTTGCTGCAGGCGGTAGCGGGTGAACTCAACGAGGTGGCGTGGCATCTGGCGAGCGAGCAGCTTGCCCTTGTCGCCGCCGTGCGCCCAGCCTGCCGCGACAAAAGAGGTGCTGAGTCCGATCATCTGCGAGAGCAGACCGTCGGCGCGGAACGTGAGCGCGCTCGTGCACACGTTGAGCGGGAGGTAAGTCGCGCGCGACAGCACCTCGTCGCTCGGGCCGCGCAAGGCCTCCACGATGTTCGTATAGAACTGTTGCCGGATCGTGTCCACGGGGCCGACGGGGAAGAGTTCGTTGCCGCGGGCGACGGCGACGCTGTACTCGTGGCCGTAGCGTTCCCAGGAGCGGGGGAACTCCACGAGCGTTTCCACGTACGCGTCCCCGATGGACTCAAAGGTGCCGGGCGCGCCCCCGCGGATCGTTCCGATGGCTTCCTCCTCCAGGTCCTTGAGGTACCGGCGAAGCGTCTCGTCGCGCCAACGTTCCGGCTTCACCTTCACGATGCTCACCGCTGCCTTCGTGTCGCCGTCGTCAGCGGCCGCGGGCAGGAGGAGCAGCTGGGTGTCGGCGCCCACGAAGCCGTAGAGCTTGGCGGTCAGGGTCACGCCGCCCGCGTCCCGTGTGCGTCGCGCGAGGCGGGCGAGCCGGCGTAGGTTGATGTCGGCGACGTAGCCCGCGGTGCCGGCGAGGACTGCGTTGATCGCCGGGTCGCGGCTGCCGACCGCGTACGGGTCCAGCTTCACCGGCTCCTTCGCTGCGAGCTCCCTGAGCAGCGCGGCGCCGTGGAGCGCCTCCACTTCCCGGTCAACCTGCTCGCGCACCGCGCCCGTCAAGCGGTCCATGCGCTCCTCGCGCAGGAAGCCCTCGTGGGTCGTGTTCAGCGCGGAGCTGAGCAACGGCGGAAGGATGAAGATGGAGCCGAAGCAGGCGAGCACGGCGACCATACCCGCCGATC
>DATCFG010000135.1:0-7356 GCA_036509655.1 Solirubrobacteraceae bacterium
AGAAGTCGCGCAGGTTGTGGCGCAGCACCCCCGGCCAGTCCGACTCGTGCATGTTCATCGTGTTCTGCACGTACACGCTGCAGACGTGGCCGCGGCGCTCGAGGTCCAGCAGCAGCTGCATCAGGATCGTGTGGCCGCCCGATCCGCGGCGGAAGTGGGGCAGCAGCATCGCGATCCGCAGGCGCTCGCGGTCGGCCATGCCGGGCACCGGGTCGAGCAGTGGCGCCGCGCCCTCGCGCCAGAAGCGCGCGACGTCGTCGTAGTCGTCGTGATCGCGCTTCGGCGGCATGTGCGTGGTCGGCGGGACCGGGGAGACGCTCGGTGTGGCGCCGGGCGCGAGGCCAGACGTGGAGTCCGCCGAACCGTCGGGTGCGTGACCGTGCGCCGAGCTCCCGCCCGCTGAGCTACCCGCTGGGCCCTGCCCCTTGACGCGATCGTCGCGGCCCTCCAGCGAGAGGCGCCCGCGGACGGGCGCGGGCAGGCGCTCGGCGCGCGAGCCGAGCGCCGAGAACACGCGCCGCCCGCCGTGGTGCACGGCCGAACGGGCCGTCAGGCGCGCCCGCGCGGCGCCGCCGAGGCCCTGCGCTTTGGCCCAGCGGCGGTCGCCGGCCACCTCCGCGCGCACCTGGCGAGCGGTGGCGAGCACGCCGAAGGGCTCGACGTGCCCGGTGCTCTCGTGCAGGCCGCGGTACTCGTCGAAGTAGCGGCGCATGAACTCCAGCGCGCCGTAGTCGTGCGCGTGCAGGACCCCGGCGGCGGGCTGGTAGACCTTGACCCAGCCGGCCTGCAGCAGGTCGACGCCGAAGGCCTGGTCCTCGGAGTAGGCGATCTCGCGAAAGCGGATCTCCTCCCAGCAGGCGCGGGCGTAGCAGGCGTTGACGTTCGAGAGGAACGTCGGATCGCCCGCGCGCTGCACGACTGGGGCATGCGCCACGTCCTCGCCGTCCGCCGTCTCCCCGCTTCGATCGCGGCCGCTCGGGCGATGGCCGCGGGCGGGGTCGGGTGCGAACCCAGCAAAGAACTCAGTCAGCTCGCGGGCGATCATCGGGCTCGTGTCCGCACGTGGCAGGTGCGGGCCGTAGGCGGCGCCGACGCGCTCCTTCAGGGCGAACGCGGCGCGGTAGGCCGCGGCCCAGCCGGGGACCGGGGTGGCGTCCTGGGTGAGGAAGCAGACGAGCTCGCCGCCGGTGCGTTGCGCGCCGAGGTTGCGGGTGCGCCCGTGGCCGAACTCGGCGGGGTCGATCTCGAGCAGCTCGACCCCGGCGCTACGGATGATCTCGCGCGAGCGATCGCGCGAGCCGGAGTCGATCGCGAGCACCTCCTCGACCTGCTCGCGGGCGAGCGCCTCGAGCAGCTCCTCGAGGTAGCGCTCGCCGTCCTTGACGGGGATCACGACCGAGAGCGTGGGCACGGCGAGGCTTTCGCTCACGGGCGCAGCCGGCGCTTGGCCCGTCGGAACGCGCGGCTGACCGCGCGCATCCCGCGCAGCGCCCCGCGCAACTCGGCGGCGCCGGGACGGCGCATCAGCGCGTTGAGGTCGAGGTGCCAGCGGTCGAGCCAGTAGACGCGCTCCTGGGTCTGGGCGACGATCGCGTTCGTGCGCGCCTGCGTCTCCACGAGCTCGGCCTCGAGCGCGGCCACGCGCTCGCGCAGGCGCTCGTTATCGGCCTGGAGCCGCTGCTCGCTGGATGTCTCGGCGGGGCTCATCGTTAGAGCTTCTCCGAGATCAGGGGCGCCTCGCGGTTGAAGTACCAGAGGCCGAGCGCGAACAGCCCGGCGACGATCCCGAGCGGGATCAGCAGGCGCCCGTAGCCGCCGAGTGCGGCGGCCGCGGATGGCGCGCTCGGCTGCAGCAGCGCCTTGCGGCCCTGTGTGATGAGCGCACCGAGCGGGTTGATCACGAGGATCCGGGAGAAGGGGATGTTGAGGAAGTGATGATTGGCGGCGGTCTGGACGGTGTAGAGGATCGGCGAGCCGTAGTAGAGCAGCTGGAGGAAGACTTCCCAGATCGGCTGGACGTCGCGGAAGCGCACGTAGAGCGCCGACAGCAGCATCCCGACCCCGGAGGCGAAGATCACCAGGATCATCACCATCGGGATCAGCTCGAGCCAGCTCCACATCGGCGCGATGCCGCTGGCGAGGATGAAGACGAACACGACGACGAGGTTCATGCCGAGGTTGAAGAGGCAGAAGAGCGCGACCGAGAGCGGGACGACCAGGCGCGGGAAGCGCACCCTGCGCAGCAGGTTCTCGCGCCCGACGAGGCTCGGCACCGAGCCCGAGGTAGTTTCCTGGAAGTAGGTGAAGAGGATGATGCCCATCAGCAGGTACTCGGGGTAGTGGGGGACCGGGTTGTTCTTGTTGATGTTGAGGATCACGGTGAATACGAACAGCATCACCCCGAACAGCATCAGCGGCCGCATCAACGTCCACACGTAGCCGAGCACCGAGCCGAAGAAGCGCAGCTTGAATTCGGTGCGCGCGAGCATGAACGTGAGCGACCAGAAGCGGTGCAGCCCGCCGCCCATCGCCGAGGGGGCATGCACGCGGTGGCTCGCCGGCGCGTGCTTGGGAGTGGGGAGACCAGCATCCGGGGGAGCCGGCAAACCGATGTCGGGCACCGTACTCACAGGCGTTCCAATCGCACGTCGACGGGCAGCTCGAGGATGCCGCCACTGGTTTCGCCGTGGATCACGATCGAGGCCATGTCCTCGACGAGCGCGAGCGCGCTCTCTCCCGTGCCCTCGTGCGCCAGCGAGGGCGTCAGCAGGTAGCGGCTGGCGGTCAGCCAGTTCGGGATCGCGAAGCGCGCGACGACGCTTTCGCCGGCCTTGAACGAGCCGCTGGAGTGGCCGTGCTGGTCCGAGCGCGCGACGATGATCGTGTGGCCGAGCTCGGTGCGGAGCGTGACCGCGAACACCGGCTCGTGGAGGTCCTGGCCGAGGCGCGCCTCAAAGCACATGCTGAGGGTGTCCTCCTGGCTGGCGCTCGTCACGCGCTCGCCGCCGGCCTTCTCGAACCAGGCCTCTGCTATCGCCGTGCCGTCGGCGGAGTGGCTCTCCGCGGGCGCGTCGTGGGCGAGCCGGCCGAAGTTGAGCTCGTGGTAGGCGCGGCCGATCTCGCGCGGGTCGCCGATCTTCGTCATCCGGCCCTGCTCCATCAGCATCGCGCGGTTGCAGAAGCGCTCGACCGAGTGCATGTCGTGGGAGACGAACACGATCGTGCGGCCTTCGCGCTTGAGCCGGAAGAACTCCTCGAAGCACTTCTGCTGGAAGGCCGCGTCGCCGACCGCGAGCACCTCGTCGATCAGCAGGATCTCGGCGTCGACCTGGATCGCGGTCGCGAACGCGAGCCGCACGAGCATCCCCGAGGAGTAGTTCTTCAGGCGCAGGTCCATGAACCCCTCGAGTTCGGCGAAGGCGACGACGTGCTCGAAGCGCGCCATCGCCTGCTTGCGGCTGAGCCCGAGCATGATCGCGTTGATCACGACGTTGTCGCGCGCGTTCAGGTCCGGGTTGAAGCCGACCCCGAGCTCGATAAACGGCGACAGCCGCCCGGCGATCGAGATCCGGCCGGTGTCGACGCCGTAGATGCCGGCGATGCACTTCAGCAGCGTGCTCTTGCCGCTGCCGTTACGTCCGACGATCCCGAAGAATTCGCCCTCGGCGATCTCCAGGGAGATGTCCTGCACGGCGTGCAGCTCGTCGTAGCTGGTGCTGCGAAACGGATGCAGCGCCCGCTCCTTCAGCGTCGAGTACTGCCGGTGGGGCAGCCGGAAGGTCTTGCTGACGTTCTCGACCGAGACGGCTGTGGGAGTCGCGGGCACGGTGGCTGCCGGCATCGCTGCCGGTCGTGTGGTGGTGGTCGGCAAGGGTCAGAGAACGCTAGCAATTGGGACAGGACAGCGGTGAACCCTTCGCGCCCGGCCTTGCGTTACCTGCCCACGGGATCTACGGTCCGGCCCTACCTCGGCAGTCAGACCCGCTGCAACACGTAGACGTCCTGGTTCTCCTGGTTGCGCCCGGGGGCGAACTCGAGCACGCGCCAGCGCGGGCAGAGGTGGGTGAGCATCCACTCGGGGGAGAGGAACGCGGTGCCCCAGTCGGGGTTCACGACCCCCCAGTCGCCCTCCTCGCCGAACTCGGGCGCGTACCACCAACCCTGGCGGTAGAGGGCGCCGAGGATCTCGTCGGACTGCTGGGGCGTGCGCAGCGAGAGCTGGGCGTAGAGGCCCACCGAAGTGAGGCCGTGCGTCGTGCAGACGAGATAACCGCCGGGCCGCAGCAGGCGGTGCATCTCCTCGAACCAGCTCAGCCCCAGCTCAGGCGCAAAATGCGACCAGATCGAGATCGCGTAGGCCATGTCGAGCGAGCCGTCAGCGAGCGGCAGCGGCGGGGCGTCGCCGTTGACGAAGAACTCGATTGCGGGGAGGTTCTCGCTCGCCCACGCGATCGCCGGCGCGTTCGGGTCACAGCCGTGCCATTGCGTCTCGGGGTAGGCGGCCTGGAGCACGCGCACGACGCGCCCCGAGGAGCAGCCGAAGTCCAGGGCGGAGCCGACATCGGCAGGGTCGACGCCGACGCTGGTCAGGGCGTCGAAGACCAAATCCGCCTCGTATAAGCCACCGGCCGCCGCGATCGGGCCGCGAGCCATCACATGGATCTCCTCTGGGGGTTGCGCGCCGGTCAAGCCGCTCTTCTCCAAGACGCACGGCACGTCCAGCCAGATCCCGAAGGAGAGGATCATGTGACGGCGCGTGCCCGGGTCGGTGTTTGCCGTGTAGAGGGCCTGCAGCTCGGGAGAGCTCAAGATTTGCCGCTCGACCTCGGCCACGTCCTCGGCGCCGAGTCGCTCGTAGAGCCTGCGGCTGGCTCCCGTGAGGTGCTTGGCAAGGTTGGCCGGACCCAGCTCGCGAGCGAAGCGTCCCGGCGCCCCGGGAGGAATCGGCGCCTCCACGGTCGCAACGGTCGGCTCTGGAGGCGTTGGGGCCTCCTTCGTTGGGGGCGGCGCTTGCTCGGTCGGTGGCTCGCCGGCCTTGCGCGAACGCTCTCCTGCGCCTTCGATCAGGCGTGCCAGCCTCTGCCGGTCGAACAGTGCCGTCATCGCGGGAGAAGCTAGCAGGCGCCTGTCGGCGCTGACCCTCGTGGGCTCGGTGGTCCGCGCCAATAGAATGGCCGCCGTGAACGCGTGCACGATCGTGAGCCGGCGGGAGTTGGCGCGCGCGCGGATCCTCGTCTCGACGTTTCGGGAACACCATCCCGATCTGCAATTCACCGTGCTCGTGCTCGACGGCGTGGTCGGTACGGACGCGGTTGAGGGCGCACAGACGATGCACGTCGAGGAGCTGCTTGGAGCCGATGGGGGTCTGACGATCGTCGGCAATCCGCCGGGGGCGGTCGCTGTGGCGGTGCTCCCTCGGCTGCTGGAACTGCTTCTGGATCGGAGTGACGGCGGACCGGTCGTCTATCTCGATCCAGGGCTGCGGGTACTCGGCCCGCTGATCGAGTTGCAAAGCATGGTCGAGCAGCACGAGCTCGTTCCGGTGAGTCGCCTTGGCCCTGGAGCGCGAGCATCGGAGACGGCGTTTTCCGGATCGAACGGCGGCGGCGGTTTGAGTTCCCGCGTGCTCGGGGTCAGGGCTGGAGCGAGCACCGAGCACGCGCTCGAGGCCTGGCCACGGTGGTTCGTCGACGACGGTCCCGCGATCCATTCGTGGTTCGACGGTCTTCCCGCGATCGCCGAGGATGTCTCCGTGTTGCGGACCCCCGGCTACGGGCTCGATCCGTGGACGCTTTCGTCGTGGGAGCCGAGCGCCAACACGGATCTGCTGGAGGTTGCCGGACATCCGGCGCGCCTGTTCGACTTCGGCGATCTCGATTCACTCGAGCCGGGCAGACTGTGCGACTCCGAGCACACCCCCGCCCTCAGTGCCGTTCCGGCGCTCGCGAAGCTCAGCGAGCTGCATGCGCGCGAGCTGCTCGAGGCCGGCTATGTGGCCGATACCGCTCGACCCGAGCGCTTGGGGCAGCTGGACGATGGCTTCCGCTCGACGCCGGTGATGCGTAAGTTGCTGATCGAGGGGGTGCAGCGGGGTGAGCTGTCGCAATCGCCTTTCGCCGAAGCGGGTCGGCAGGCGCTCTACGAGTACTTGAATCGGCCGGCCGAACGTGGCCTGGCGGCCGGTCTGACGCGGCTGCACCTCGCCATCTGGGATGCTCGTGAGGACCTTCGGGCCGCGTACCCTCACCTAGACGGCCCCGATGGGGTTGGTTACGCAGGTTGGCTGTGTGTGCATGGCCGCATGGAGGAGGGTCTGATCGCGGACCTTCTGCCTCCGGCGCCGGCGCACATCCATCACGACGCTGCACCCAACCTGCACGAGCGCGAGCCGCTGTGGGGCGTGAACGTGGCGGGCTTCTTCACCTCCGAGCTGGGGCTTGGCGAGGCCGCGCGGCTGCTGATCGCCGGTCTGGACGCGAGTGGGGTGCCGGCCCTGCCCGTGCAGGCGCAGCTCGTTCCCCCCTGCCGTCAGGACGCCGAGTTCACCTACGCCGATCCCGATGCGGCGGCCTACCCGATCAACATCGTCTGCATGAACGGCGACTCGATCGCGCCGTTCGCGCGCGAGGTCGGAACGTCGTTCTTCGCGGACCGCCACACGATCGCGCTGTGGTGGTGGGAGGTCGGCGAATTCCCCGCCGGCTGGGAGACCGCCTTCGAGCACATCGACGAGGTGTGGGTGGCCTCGCGCCACATCTACGACGCGATCTCCCCGGCCTCACCCGTGCCGGTCGTGCAGGTGACCCTGCCGGTAGTGATGCCCAAAGTGGCTCGCCGCTCGCGCGAGCAGCTGGGTTTGCCCGAGGACGGCTTCCTGTTCATGTTCGTCCACGACTACCACTCCACCGCGGCTCGCAAGAACCCGGTGGGATTGATCGAGGCTTTCAAGCGCGCGTTCCCGCCGGGCAGCGGTGCGAAGCTGGTGGTGAAGTCGATCAACGCCGCCAACCTCCCGCACGAGCACGACCGCGTGGTGCTGGCGGCCGGCGATCGCCCGGACATCACCCTGATCGACGCCTACGTCTCGGCCGCCGAGAAGAACGCGATGCTCGACGCCTGCGACTGCTACGTCTCGCTGCACCGCTCCGAGGGCTTTGGCCTGACGGTCGCCGAGGCGATGCTGCTCGCGAAGCCCGTGATCGCCACGCGCTACGGCGGCACAATGGAGTTCACGACCGAGGACAACGCCTATCTCGTCGACTGGACTCCCCGAGCGGTTGGCGACGGAGCCCATCCCTATCCGGCGAGCGGGGTGTGGGCCGATCCGGACCTCGATCAGGCCGCGGAGCTGATGCG
>DATCFG010000136.1:0-4625 GCA_036509655.1 Solirubrobacteraceae bacterium
AGCCCGCGGCGTCCGAGGACGTGCGGGACAGTACGTAGCAGGATCTTGACGTCCTTCCACAGCGTCCAGTTCGCTACGTATAGGTAGTCGATCGCGACCATCTCGCGGAGTGGTACGCGGGAGGGGCCGAGGATCTGCCAGTGGCCGGTCATGCCGGGCATCAGCTCTAGGCGCCGGCGGTGCCAGCCCTCGACGCGCTGGTCCTCCTCGATCACCAGCGGGCGCGGGCCGACGAGGCTCATATGGCCGCGGAGGATGTTGAGGAGCTGGGGCAGCTCGTCCAGCGCGCTCTTGCGCAGGAATCCGCCTACGCGGGTCACGCGCGGGTCGTCGGCGATCTTGAACAGCCCCTCCTGCGCCTCGTTGCGATGACGTAGCGAGTCCTTCAGCGCCTCCGCGTCGGGAACCATCGTGCGAAACTTCAGCATGTAAAAGCGCTCGCCGTGCTGGCCGACGCGCAGCTGGCGGAAGAACACCGGGCCGCGACTGTCGAGCTTGATCGCGACCGCGATCGCCGCCAGGAAGGGTGATACAGCCAGCAGCCCGAGCGAGGCCCCGAGTAGATCGAAGCCGCGCTTGACCACCGAGGAGGAGCGCGTCAGCTCGAAGCGGCGCACGCCCATCACCGTCACGCCATGCAGGTCGTCGAACTCGACCGACGAGCCGACCACCTCGAGCAGGCGCGGCAACACGCTCACACGCACGCCGACGGCCTTCAGCGTACGCACCAGGTTGAGCATCTCCCCGCCCTCGGCGCTGCCGGGGGCAACGATCGCACGGTGCACGTCGAGCGTCTGCGCGAGGTCCCGGATCTCCGCCAGGCGGCTCGCCGAGAGCGCGTCGGTCGACCACGGCGCGGCCTTGTCGAGGTCGAGCTGCGCGACCATGCTCGCCTTGACCCCGCGATGGTCGGTCAGCTTCGAGCGGATCGTCCTGGCAGAGGTCTCGTCGCCGATGAACAGGCAGCGCTCGACGGGCGCCATGTGCAACGCGATCTGGCGCGCGCTCGCGCGCGCCAGCACCAGCCCGGCGAGCAGCACGACCCACAGGACCAGCGCTTCGGGACGGCGCAGATAGCCGCCTTCCGCGCGCCGCTCGACGCCTGCGCGCGGCAACGGCTACTGCGACGGCGAGGCGTTGGGCCCGTGCGGTGAGCCGGCCGCCAACGAAACCTACGGGGACATCGACTGCTTGGGCACGACCGCGTGCGACGCCGCAACCGGTTACGACGGGCCGTCGGGCGTCGGCGCGCCAAAAGGGCTCGGCGAGTTCAAGAGCAAGGCGACCTCCCTGGTGACCCAGACGACCGCGACGCTGAGCGCGCGGGTCAACCCCGACGGGCAGACGGTCACCGAATGCAAGTTCGAATACGGCACGAGCACCAGCTACGGGGCGAGCGCACCGTGCAAGACGCTGCCGGGGTCCGGGTCGAGCCCGGTGGCGGTCTCCGCGCTCCTCACCACGGGCCTCACCGCGAACACCGAATACCACTTCAGGATCTCGGCGACGAACACAGCCGGGACGAGCCGAGGGGAAGACGTGGCGTTTAAGACGGCGTAGCCGAGCGGCCAAGGCTATTTTTGTGCGTCTACCACTATTCTTGCTTGTGGCAGTAGAATATATGCATGGACGAGAAAGATCGGATCACGCGAGCCGTCAGCACGGTGCTCGACGCTGACGTTCTCGTGCAGCCAGCAGTCGAGGGTGCCCATGCTCTGCGCGTCGTGGGGCTGCCTCGCCAGCCACGATTCAGCGCCACGTGGGTTCGCCGTGGCTCCCCGGCCGAGGTGCGCGCGCGGCTTGACCGCTTCCCGGAGGTGACGCTCGTGGTCGCGCCTGAGCTCTCATCCGGCGCTCGGCAGCTGCTCGACGAGCGGGCGATCAACTGGGTCGATGAGACAGGCGCGGCGAACCTGCGAGGCGACGGCTTGCTCGTCCACGTCGACCGCGCGCCCGCGCCAAAGGACCCAAACCCACAAGGGGCCTCCTGGAGTGAGATCGCGGTTCTCGCCGCCGAGGCGACCCTCGCTGCCCATCCCGCGCAGATCACGACCGCCTGGATCGCCGAGCACGCCGGTTGCTCAATCGCGCGAGCCAGCCGGATACTCACCGGATGGGACCAGGAAGGCTGGACCGCAAAGCAGGGACCCGCCCGAGGACGCGGCGCCCACCGCGTCCTCGAGCATCCCGACGCGATGCTCGAGTCCTGGACAGCGCACCTCAACACCATGCCCGTCGAGCGATGGTTCGCCCACACCACCAGCCGCAACCTCGATGACATCCAGCGCCGCCTCGCGCACTCCCTCAGTGACATCGCGTTCGGCTGGACAGGATGGGCCGCGGCCCGGCAACTCGCGCCGTTCGTATCGCAGCTTCCGGTCCTGCACCTGCGGGTCGATGAGCGCTACGCGCGTCGCGACCTCACACCGGGTCTGCAAGACGCGGGCCTCACCCTCACCAACGACGCCGGCCGGATCGAGCTGTGGCGCACTCCCGGCAACGCATTCCGGCTCACGACGCCCTCCCCGTCGGGCCCCCTTGTCTCCTGGCCGCGGGTCTACGCCGACCTCAAACGCCTCGGGGGCCGGGGAAACGACGCCGCCGAGCATCTCCGCGACGTGATGGAGCCAGAACGTGACTGACGACGAGCGCTCCGCCGAGGCCCGAGAAATCGCCGAACGAGCACTCGGACGGCTTCTCGCCGCAAGCGCACCCACGGGCGAGGAGCTGATCGTGCTCGGTGGACTCGTGCCGCCAACCCTGGCGCGCAGCGAGGCGCCGGAGGTCCCAGCACACCTCGGCACGACGGACGTCGACGTGCTACTTGTCACGCACCTCACCGCGGACCACGATCTCGGACGGATCGAGATGGCACTCGAAACGATGCAGTTCACGCCACAGGCAGAGGGGTGGCGCTGGAGTGGTCGGATCGAGGATCGCATCGTCAAGATCGAGTTCCTCTGCGACCTCGACGACCAGCCGGCCGAGGCGATCATTCGGCCGGTCGGATGCTCGAGGCTGCGAGCGGTCAATCTCCGGGGCACCGGCTACGTCGAGCGTGACCACCACGAGTACATCCTCCACGTTCCCGAGGGCAATCTGCGTGTTCAGATCGCCGGACTCGCCGGTTACCTGCTCTCGAAGTCCGTGGCCGTGCGCACGCGCGGCGCCGACAAGGATTACTACGACCTCGCCTACGTCTTACTTCACAACGATGCCGGTGGCCCAACCGAAGCGGCCAACGTCGTCAAGGCCAGCCCACTCGCAGACGCACTCCCGGGTATGAGCTCCACCTTCCTGGAGGTACGCGAACGGTTTCGCAACGACCGCGCACATGGAGCGCGAGCCTACGCCCGCGAAGCACGAAAGGTCACCCCCGAGGACAACGAGATGCTCCTCGCCGCCGACGCCGCAGCAGCGATCAACGAGTTCCTCGACACCCTCGGCCGATAGCTCTCCTACGTCTCAGCCAGATCCCATATGACCCGGCTCTGGTACGCGCAACCCACCCCCGACGCGGAGCAGGACGCTCCGCACCCACAACCCTTGTGGACCCCCTTCACCCGCGCGGATGCGACCCAAATACATACCCTCCATTCACGAAGATAGCCGTATGTGCAGAACAATGGGGCCTCGGAAGCGGGGCCGGAAGGTGGGCTTACCCCGGCGCAGCTCGCGAGCGCCTACGAATACGACCCCGCGGAAGGCGGGGCGGGGCAGACGGTCGCGATCGTCGATGCCTACGACGAACCGAAGATCGAAGCGGATCTCGGCAAGTTCGACGAGAACTACAAGCTCGCCCCATGTACGATCGCGAATGGCTGCTTCAAGAAGGTCAGCCAGACCGGGAGCACGACGTCGCTGCCTGCAGCGGAACCCGAATGGGGGGTCGAGATCTCGCTCGACGTGGAGACGGTGCACAGCGTCTGTCCGAAGTGCAAGATCCTGCTGGTGGAGGCGAACGAACCAACCGACGTCGATCTCGCCGAAGGTGTGAACGAGGCGGTCAAACTGGGAGCGACCGAGGTCTCCAACTCCTATGGTGGGTCCGAGGAAGCCGGTGGCGAAGAAGCGGCCTACAAGCATCCCGGGGTCGTGATCACGGCCTCGGCCGGCGATCAGGGCTACTACGGCTGGGACTACGTGTTCGAAGGCCACGGCCACGCAGCCCCCGCGAGGCCAGAGATGCCCGCGTCGTACCCGTCCGTGGTGGCAGTCGGCGGCACCTCGCTCAAACTCAACGAAAACGGCACGCGCAACAGCGAGACGGTGTGGAACGACAGCGGTCGTCCTTCACACAAAGAAGAATTCAAGCAGTACAACGCCACCGGCGGCGGATGCAGCACCCTCCTCACCGCCCCGTCATGGCAGCAGAACGTGCCGGGCTGGGCGAACACGGCTTGCGGGACAAAACGCCTCGATAACGACATCGCGGCGGTCGCCGATCCGTACACGGGCTTTGACATCTATGACAGCTACGGAGGACCGGGTTGGGAGACGATCGGCGGCACCTCGCTGTCCTCGCCGCTGACCAGCGCGCTCTACGCCCTCGCCGGCGGCAGCGGGGGCGTCAGCTACCCGGCGGCCACGCTCTACAGCCATCTCGGTCCGACATCGCTCAACAA
>DATCFG010000137.1:0-12592 GCA_036509655.1 Solirubrobacteraceae bacterium
TCGAAAGTGATGTCGTTCGGCAAGTCGCGCGCCAAGCGCATGTCGGCCGACTCGCCGAAGATCACCTTCAGAGACGTCGCCGGGGTCGACGAGGCCGTCGAGGAGCTCCACGAGATCAAGGAATTCCTCGAGAACCCGAAGAAGTTCCAAGCGCTCGGCGCCAGGATTCCGACGGGCGTGCTGCTGTACGGCCCGCCGGGTACCGGTAAGACGCTGCTCGCGCGAGCCGTCGCCGGCGAGGCGGGCGTGCCGTTCTTCTCGATCTCGGGCTCGGACTTCGTCGAGATGTTCGTCGGCGTCGGCGCCTCGCGCGTGCGAGACCTGTTCGAGCAGGCCAAGCAGAACAGCCCCTGCATCATCTTCATGGACGAGATCGACGCCGTCGGGCGCCATCGCGGCGCCGGTCTCGGCGGCGGGCACGACGAGCGCGAGCAGACGCTCAACCAGCTGCTCGTCGAGATGGACGGCTTCGAGGCGAAGGACAACATCATCATGATCGCGGCCACCAACCGGCCCGACATCCTCGACCCGGCGCTGCTGCGCCCAGGGCGCTTCGACCGTCAGATCGCGGTCGATCGCCCCGATCGGAAGGGGCGGGCGAAGATCCTCGAGGTCCACACGAGGGGCAAGCCGCTGGCGAAGATCATCGATATCGACGCGCTCGCCGGGCAGACCCCGGGCTTCACCGGCGCCGACCTGTCGAACCTGATCAACGAGGCCGCGCTGCTGTCCGCGCGGACGGGCAAGCGCGAGATCGGCCAGGTCGAGCTCGAGGAGGGGATCATGCGCGTGATCGCCGGCCCCGAGAAGAAGACGCGTGTGATGAGCGAGAAGGAGCGCCTGATCACCGCCTACCACGAGATGGGCCACGCGATCGCCGGCCATTTCCTCGAGCACTCCGACCCGGTGCACAAGATCTCGGTGATCTCGCGCGGGCAGGCGCTCGGCTACACGATCTCGATGCCCCAGGAGGACCGCTTCCTGACCACTCGCGCCGAGCTGAACGACACGATGGCGATGACGCTCGGCGGCCGCGCCGCCGAGGAACTCGTGTTCGACGAGATCACGACCGGCGCGTCGAACGACATCGAGAAGGTGACCGCGACGGCCAAGCAGATGGTGATGCGCTTCGGCATGTCCGAGCGGCTCGGCCCGCGCGTGTTCGGCCACGACCACGGCCAGCCGTTCCTCGGCCGCGAGTTCTCGACCGAGCCCGACTACTCCGACGAGATCGCCCGCGAGATCGACGATGAGGTGCGGAGGATCATCGAGTCCGCGCATAAACGCGCGACGAACATCCTCACCGAGCACTCGCACGACCTGAAGAACATCTCCGAGATCCTCGTCAAACGCGAGACGATCGAGAAGGAGGAGTTCCTCGCCCTGCTCGCGGGCAAGAGCGAGGATGAGGTGTTCGGCGCCGACGAGCCGAGCAAACCCGAGCTGCCCGCCCCGCCGACGGCGGCCGACCGCGCCGAACGCGAGCCCGTCCCGCGGGCGACGCCCCGTCCTGGCTTGGCCGGTGGCACGACAGAGTTCCGCCGCGCCGACGGCAAACGCCCCAAACTCGCCTGAACCTCATTTGAGCTCCAACTCCCCCGTGCCTGGTGGATTCCGCGTGATGGGGATCGTGAACGTGACGCCGGACTCGTTCTCCGACGGCGGAGAGTTCCTGGAGGCCGGCGCCGCGATCGCGCACGGGCTGAGCCTCGCGGGAGAGGGCGCGGAGATTCTCGACATCGGCGGAGAGTCGACGCGGCCGGGAGCCGATCCGGTTTCCGCTGAGGAGGAGCTGCGCCGCGTGATCCCGGTGATCGACGGGCTGGTCGCGGCGATTGGCGCGACACCGGCCCGCGCTCAGACATCGGCCCGCGCCCAGATCTCGATCGACACGTCGAAGGCGAAGGTCGCCGCGGCGGCGCTGCGGGCGGGCGCGAGCCTGGTGAACGACGTGAGCGCCTTCCGCGCCAACCCGGAGATGGCCGCGGTGGTTGCCGACAGCGGCGCGGAGTGCTGCCTGATGCACATGCTCGGCGAGCCGCGGACGATGCAGCGGGCGGGCGGGCCTCAATACAAAGACGTCGTGGACGACGTGCGGGCCTTTCTGGAGGAACGTATGGCCTATGCCGTGGGGGAGGGCGTGGCGGAGGAGCGGATCATGCTCGACCCGGGGATCGGGTTCGGCAAGACCGTGGCGCACAACCTCGAGCTGCTGCGCCGCCTCGACGAGCTGGCCGCGCTGGGCCGGCCGCTCGTGATCGGCACCTCGCGCAAGAGCTTCCTCGGTCGCATCGCCGCCGACGTCGCCGGCCGGGCCGAGCCGCTGGACGCTCAGCACCGCCTGGCGGGGACGATCGCGACGAACGTGCTGGCGCTGGAGCGCGGCGCGGAAGTGTTCAGGGTGCACGACGTCGCCCCGGTGGGCGAGGCGCTGGCGGTGGCGGCTGCTACGTTGGGCGGGCGATGGACGGCGAGCGACGGCACGACGATCCCGGCGACGACGACCGGGCCGACCGGGAAGAGCTAGCCGCGGGCCCGGGCGACCAGGACGACGTGGAGGGCGAGGACGTCGACGAGGACGACGAGCTGGACGAGGATCGCGACGACGAGCCCGAGCGCGGCGCCGAGGCGGTCACGATCGAGATCACCGGCCTCTCGCTGTACACCCATCACGGCGTCAGCGAGGCCGAGCGCGAGGTCGGTCAGCGCCTGGTGCTCGACCTACGATTGGACGTGGGCGAGACAGACGCGACCGCGACCGACGCGCTCGAGGACACGATCGACTACGCGGAGGTCTGCCAGCTCGTCGCGCTCGTCGCCCAGCAGCGCTCACACAAGACGCTCGAGCGACTCTGCAGCGTGGTCGCGGACCGGTTGCTCGGCGACTACGCGCTGGAGGGCGTGTGGGTGAAGGCGACCAAGCCCGAGCCGCCGATCCCGCTGAGCGTCGACGAGGTCTCCGTCGAGATCTGGCGCGAGGCCGAGGAGTAGGCGACGCCGCCGTACTCCCCGGCCAGCTCCAATAGCCAGCCCCACTGCGTGCGCGCCGCAAAATCGGGTCTTACTTCACTGTGCTCCCGCTCGGGGAGAGCACGTACCACGGCGCGCCGAACGAGTTGATCCCCTGTCCGGAGGTCTCGCCGCTGTTCGGGTCGCCGACGTAGTAGTAGAGGGGATGGCCCTTGTACGTCACCTGCTTGGTTCCGTCCGAGCGGGCGCTCGTCCCGAGGTCCGCCGCGTTCGCCCCGGACGCCGCCTTGGGAGCGCCGGTCGTGGTCACGGGGGGCCACACTTCCGCGCAGCCGCCCGAGCACGTCGAGGACGGGCCCTTGTCGGCGACGAACAGGTAGACCGTGAGATGCTTGGGTCCCGCGACGAGGATGCTGCCGAGGCTGCTGTGCGCGACGGAGACGGTCGTAACGCCTGCCCCCGACGCCGCGGCGGAGGCTGGGGCGCTGGTGGTCGGGGCGGTGCTCTGCGGGTAGGCCGAGCCGCTGGTCGCGGTGGAACTGGTGGTGCTGCTCCCGCCGCCGCAGCCCGCGAGCGCGAGCAGGCCGGTGGCGCCGAGGATGGCAGTTTTCGATCTGTGCATGTGGGGCTCCTGGCTGGTAGATGAGGTACCCAAGAGGACCACTTTACGGCGAGATCCTTTCCTTCAGAGGATCGCAACCGGCGGCCCGGCCCAGCGCACGCCCTCGTCCGACGTGAGCGCCGCGAGCGTGTCGGACAGGCGCTCGCCGGCGGGCGTGGCCAGGTCGAAGTCGAGCTCGAGCGCGGGGATCAGCACGAAACGCCGGCTCAGCAGCTGCTCGTGCGGAAGCGTCATGCGCTCGTGGCGCAGCTCGAGCGCGCCGAGCAGGAGGATGTCGACATCGATCGCCCGTGGACCGTGGCGCACGCCGTCCTCGCGGCCCAACTCCCGCTCCAGGCGCTTGACCGCATCTAGCAGCTCGAGCGGCTCGAGCTCCGTCTCGACGCGCAGGCAGGCGTTGAGGAAGCTCGCCTGGTCGAGCACCTCGCCGACGGGGTCGGTGTCGTACACCGAGGATGCCGCGAGCACGCGGACCCCGACAGCGGCCAGCGCGTCGACCGCCCGCTGCAGGTGCAGGCGGCGATCGCCGACGTTGGAGCCGAGGCCGAGCAGGCCGATCCGGGTGGGCATACCGGGGACCGTATCCGGCCTCGGTCATCCGGGCCAGCCACCCCCCGTGGGGGCGCGGCGCCTACGCGCCCGCCGGGTCGGCGACCTCGTGCAGGCCGATCCGGGTGTGCTGCAGGCGCAAAGCCGGGGAGGCGATCGCGATGCGCAGGAAATGTGTCGGGATGCGATGCGCAGGAAATGTGTCGGGATGCGCAGGAAATGTGTCCAACGTGCGACCAAAGTGCTTCGAACCTGCGATGAAGTTGTGCCCGGGAGGTTGGGTTGTTGTTCTTTGAGGACTGCGTATAACTATAGTAACACGCAATCTAAAAAGACAAGCAAGCATCCCGCGGTCTTTAGGTTCGCCGAGCACTCGACGGCGCTCACCCTCGGACCGGACTCCTGGGGTCGGGAAGGATCGCGCCCGGCCGGAGTCCTGGGTGGGTAGAGCGTGCATCGGCTGCATTGCACGAGCACGCGGGTTCGCCCAGGGCGGAACGATCTCCTTCGAAGACAACGATTCCAATGCGCCCACCGACGTGATCTGGATGGGCGCCGCGCGGCCGACGAGCTGCATGGAAGTCGTGGAAGCGCCGCCGACCAAAACCGGCTGGAAGGGCACGTGTACGTTCTCCAACGCCGGTGAATACGAGTTCGAAAGCCAAGAGTTGTTCAACGACGGCACCAGGAACTACACCAAATACAAGGTGATCGTGGAAGGCACCGCCACCGGCACAACCCCCACCACACCGACCACAACCACACCGACCACCACCACGCCGATCACCCCCATGATGCCGAGCGAACCCAGTCATGGCTCGCCTTTGGAAGGAGGATCAAAGGCGCTGAAGCTCGCCCGCAGCCAGCGCGGATCGGCAGTGCGCGGATCGCTCGAGGTGTCCCAGGCCGGCGCCGGCGGGCGGCTGGAAGTCGGCCTGTTCGCCGCCCGCGCCTCGCTGGCCAAGGCGGGGCACCCTGCGCAGGTGCGCGTCGGGCAGCTGGTGCGCTCGTCGCTGAAGGCGGGCAGCGTGTCCTTCTCCGTGTCCCTGAGCGCGAAGGGCAAGGCCGCGCTGCGCCGCCACCGGCGCCTGGCGCTGACGGTGAAGGTCACGCTCACACCACAACACGGCGCGGCTGTGACGGTCACCCGCAACGTCGTCCTGCACGCCTGAACCGATCTCGGCGCGCCGCGGGGCCGTGCCTCAGCTTGCGGCGGGCCAGACGAGCACGGGGCCGCGGGCGCTGAGCTTGACGGCCGACCCGGGTGACAGCCGGGCGTCCCCGAGGGTGCGCACGAGCAGTCGCTGCTCGTGCCCATCCTGCCCGGTCTGCACGTGCAGGACGGCGTCGTGGCCGTGGTATCCCGAGCGCACGATCTGTCCAGCCAGGCCCTGCTCGCCGTCGGGGGGATGCAGGTCGATCTGCTCCGGGCGGATCAGGACGGTCACCGGGCACCGGGTGGACGGCGGTTCACCCTGCCACAGGGCGGGGAGCTTCCCGAGCGGCGTCTGGACGAGTGCCCCGTCGAAGAGACCCTCAATCAGGTTGGCATCGCCGACAAAACGCGCGAGCTCGTCGTCGATCGGCTGGGCATATAGGTCCTGCGGCGTCGCGCACTGAGCGACCCTGCCGTCGCGCAGGACCGCGACGAGATCGGCGAGCGAAAGCGCCTCGTCCTGGTCGTGGGTCACGAGCAGCGTCGTCGTGGCCGCTGCCCGCAGGATCCGCTGAACCTCCTCCCGCACGCTGACCCGCATGTGCGCGTCGAGGGACGCAAACGGCTCGTCCAGGAGCACGACCTCCGGTTCGACGGCGAGCGCTCGGGCCAGGGCGACCCGCTGCTGCTGCCCGCCCGAGAGCTGGTGGGGGTAGCGGCGTGCCAGGTCCGCCAGCCCGACTAGCTCGAGCAGGTCGCCCACACGTCGCCGGCGGGCCGTCCGAGCGAGCCCGAACCCGACGTTGCCCGCGACCGTGAGATGCGGAAAGAGGCCGCCCTCCTGCGGGACATAGCCGATCCGGCGGTGCTCGGGGTGGACGTGCACGCCCTCTCCGTCCACGACCCGTGCGCCGAGCCTCACCGTCCCCCGGTCCGGACGCTCGAAGCCCGCCAAAAGCCGCAGCAGCGTCGTCTTGCCGCTTCCCGACGATCCCAGGATCGCCGTCAGCGACCCTGCCGGGACCTCGAGATCGAGGCCGGCGAGGACGGAGTTGGTCCCGAAGCTCTTGTGCAGGTCGCTGACTTCGAGGCCGCTCATGTCGCGATCGCCGCCCGCGATGGGAGCCTGTCGAAGAAGCGGCCGAGCACGTAGCTCGGCAGCGCGGCGATCACGATGATCGCGAGCGCGAACGGCGCGGCCTGTCCGTAGGCGAGGTTCTGCTGGTAGGCCCAGAACTGGGTGGCGAGCGTCTGCACGCCGGTCGGGATCAGGATCAGCGTGGCGGTGAGCTCGGTCACCGACGAGAGGAACACGAGGCAGAACGCGGCGCCCAGCCCGGGGCCGATCAGCGGGAGCGTGACGCGCCAGAGCACCTGCAGGCGCCCCTGGCCGAGCGAGCGGGCGACCTCTTCCAGGCCGCCCGGCGCCTGCGCGACGGAGGCCCGCACGCAGACGAGCGCGAGCGGGAAGCACAGGATCGCGTAGGCGAGCACCAGCAGCGGGGCGCTCTGGTAGAGAAACCCGCCGGCATAGCGCTCGGTGAAGTAGGAGAACGCGAGCGCGATCACCAGGCCGGGCATCGCGAGCACCAGGAAGGTGCTGCGCTCCAGCAGCCGGTAGGCCCGACCACGGTGGCGGACGGCGAGCAGCGCCACGGGCAACGCCATCAGCGTCGCGACGACGGCGGCGAGTCCGCTGTAGAGAGCGGTGTGCCAGGCGGCGTCTAGGAGCGAGACCCCAGTGAGATACGCGTGTCCCGCCTCGAGGATCCAGTAGACGCTGGCGCCGACCGGGACACCGAGCGCCAGGCCGACGAGCACGACGAAACCGGCGAGCACCGCGATCTTCGCGCGTCCCAGTGCTCGCGCGGGAGCGACCCGCTGGGCGAGGGGGCCCGAGCGGCTGATTCGACCCCGGCCTCGACCCCGTGCCAGGCCCTCGCCGAAAAGGACGAGGAGGCTGAGGAGCACGAGCACGAGCGACAGCGCCGAGGCCGTCGCCACGTTGAAGGAGACGTTGAACTCGGTGAAGATCTCCGTCGTGAAGGTCTGGTAGCCGAGGATCTCAAACGCGCCGTACTCGGCGAGCAGCACGAGCGCGACGAGCAGGCAGCCGCCGAGGATCGCCACTCGGGCCTGTCCGAGCGTGATCCGCCAGAACGTCTGCAGGCGCCCGGCGCCGAGGCTGCGCGCCACCTCCTCCTGGCCGGGGTCGGCGTTGCGGAAGCTGGCGGCGACCGGCAGGTACACCAGCGGGTACACCGCCAGCGTCATCACGAGCACCGCGCCACGGAAGCCCTGCACCCAGGTGCTGAGCGACGCCCAGCCGAAGCTCACCACGAAGTCCGGGATCGCGAGCGGCACGACCACGAGCACGGCCCACGCCCGGCGGCCCGGCAGGTCGGTCCGCTCGACGAACCACGCCGCTGCGGTCCCGATCACGGCGCAGAGTACCGTCACGACGACGGTCAGCCGGACCGTGTTCCACAACAGGGTGGCCGTCAGTGGGCGGAAGATCAGGTGCACGATCGTCGAGGTCCCGGCGCCGTGCGCCTCGACGAGCAGGAACACGAGCGGCAGCACCAGGACGACGACTACGGCGATGCTGAGCGCGAGCAGTCCCCACGGTCGCGAGGAGCCTCGCGCCGGCACGCGTCCGCCCGCGGGCATCGTCCCCGACTGTGTTTGGAGGATGGCCGGCGCCGGCGTGGTCATCTCAGCGGTTCAGCCGAGCGTGGTGGCGTCTCACAGCAGCCCGGACTTGCGCAGCAGCGCGATCGCCGCCGACCCATCGCCGAGCTCCGGGATCGTGATCCGGCTCGGCTGCAGCTGGCCGAAGGGGGTCTCGGGCACGGCGGTGGAGACCCCCGCGGTGATCGGGTACTCGAAGCTGATCGAGTGGGCGATGATCTCCTGGCCCTGTCTACTTACGAGGAAGGCGAGGAACTTCTGAGCCGCGGCCTTGTGCTTGGAGGACTCGAGGATCCCCGCGCCCGATACATCGACGACATAGCCGGGGTCCCGCGGCGCGAAGTAGGCGATCTTGGAGTGCATGTTTTCCACGCCGAGCTCGGCGCGCATGCGATACCAGTAGTACTGGTTGACCACCCCGAACGCGACCGCGCCGCGGTTGACCTCGTTGGCGATCGTCTCGCTGCCGGGGTAGACGTGGCTGCCGGCGTTTTCCTTGATCCCTTCCAGCCACTTCAGCGCGGCGGGCTGCCCATATGTGCGCATGTAGGAGCTGACGATCGGCTGGAAGTCGGTCTCGCCCGCCGCGAAGCCGAGCTTGCCGTTGTACCTCGGTTCGGCCAGCTCGGTGGCCGTGCGCGGCAGCTGACTAGCGCCGATCAGGCTGGGGTTGTAGATCAAAACGCTCACGCGGGCCGACGCGCCGAGCCAGTCGCCCTGCGGCGAGTTGTACTTGTTCGGCGTGCGCGCCAGCGTCGATGAGTCGACCGGGGCGAGCAGGCCCTTGCTCTGCAGATACTCCAGGGCGGGCGAGTTCTCGGTGTAGACGACATCCGCGGGCGAATTGGAGCCCTCGGTCACGATCTCATCCGCCAGGGTGTCCTCGTCGTCGTTGCGGACGTTCACCTTGATGCCCGTCGCTTTTTCGAAGCCCGTCACGAGCGAGTCGGTCGTCGGCACGTGCTGGCCGTTGTAGAGCGTGATCGACAGGCCCGACCCCGACGAGCTCCCGCAACCGGCGAGCAAGCCGACCGTGAGCGCGAGCGCCGCCACGAGACCGAGAACGCGACGCGGTCCGATCGATATCTTCACTTGGTCGGTGGTGGTCACGATGGGTCTCTAGGGCAGAAATCCGACAGTCTCGCTCGGGTATCGCGGCGGGGACCATACCACAACTTAGGGCACCCTAATTAGGAAGACCAATTTACTTGGTATAGATGCCCGGCCGCGCGGTCCGGTCGTGGTGTAGCCCCCGCCGGGTGGCCGCGCCGTGGAGCTTCAGCCGCGCGCGGGCGCGGGTTGCCACTCCGCGGGCAGGGTACCCGCGGGAACTTCGCCGACCATCGGCGGGAAGTAGCGCGTCAGCTTCGCCGCCGGGCGCCCTGCGATCAACGGATGCACGTCCGCGATCGCCATCAGCAGGCGGATCGTGCTGCCGATCTGCAGGTCCGCGGCATTGGGCCGATCGCCGCCGAGCAGGCCGTCGGCGATCCAGGCGTCGACCCGGTCCAACTGCTCCGGGAGCCCCGCAATGCTGGCGCGCGCGGTCTCGTCGGTGGTCTTGCTCCTGATCGCCATCAGGCGGGCCGTCAGGGGCAGGGAGGGGCGTAGCATGGCGCGCGGCAGCGGCAGGTTGACGTCGTCTCCCACGAAGCTCTCCATCACCGCCGGCTTGCGGATGAACGCCCTGGGGAGGATGGCCCGCGGCACGTCCTGCAGCTCCTCGTCGCCCCAGCGCTCGATCTCCAGCACCTGCGCCCGCGCCGGATCCTCCGGCGCCGGCAGCAGCGACGGCTCCGGGGTGAGCTCGTCGAGGCGTCGCATGATCGTCCGCGAGCCCACCAGCCGCTCGCCGCCGATCCGAATCCCGGGCACCGTCGTCCCGCCGTAGCGTGCCGGACCGACCAGCAGCTGCGTCATCGGCAGCAGATCGACGCGGTCGAACGCCATCGACTTCAGCCTCAAGGCAGCTTCGACGGCCACACATGGGTGTGAGGCCGGCAGCACGTATAGCTTCGCGGTCACCCGCCGAGCATAATGGTCGGCGATGCTGCTCGTCGTCGATGTCGGGAACACGCAGACCCACTTCGGGGCGTTTCGCGACGGCGAGCTGCTCGAGCACTGGCGTTTCGCCACGGTCCGCCAGTCGACCGCCGACCAGCTGGGGGCGGCACTGCGCAACCTGCTCGAGCTGCGCGGCTGCTCCTTCGAGGATCTGACGGAGTCGATCGTCTCCTCGACCGTGCCCCAGCTCGAGCCGGAATGGTCGGCGATGGCGAGCCGCTACCTCGGCCACGAGATGCTCGTGGTCGGGCCGGGCACGAAGACGGGCATGGCGATCCGCTACGACAACCCGCGCGAGATCGGCGCCGACCGGCTCGTGAACGCGGTCGCGATCCGCGAGCGCTTCGGCGGCGCGGCGGTGTGCGTGGACTTCGGCACCGCGACGACGTTCGACGTCGTCTCGCGCGAGGGCGAGTATCTTGGCGGCTCGCTGATGACGGGCATCGAGATCTCGCTCGAGGCGCTCTCCGAGCGTGGCGCCCGCCTGCCGAAGATCGACCTCGCGCCGCCGAAGAGCGTGATCGGCAAGAACACGATCGACGCGATCCGCTCCGGTGTCGTGTTCGGCTACGCGGGCGCTGTCGACGCGATCCTGCGCCGCCTCTACGACGAGCTGGGCGAACGCACCGCCGCGATCGCCACCGGCGGCCTGGCCGGGCTGGTGGTGCCCTACACCGAGGAGATCGAGGAGGTCGACGACCTGCTCACGCTCACGGGGCTGCGGTTGCTGCACGAGCGCAATTCGTGATCGAAAGGCGCTTCGGCCCGGCGCGGTGGCTGGTGCTGAATGGGCGGAAATGTCGCCTCGGGTTGCGGGAGCAAATGCCCTCGAATTGCGGGAGTAGATGCCCTCGAGTTGCGGAAGAAAATGGGCTCGAATTGCGGAAAAAAGCGATAAACTGTCTGCATGGCAGCGCTTCTTGACGAGATCGTCGAACGCCGTCTGGGCGAGGTGGTGAGTCGTCGCATGGAGTTAGAGCCCGTCGTCGTGCTCCAGGGTCCGCGCGCGGTGGGGAAGTCAACCCTGCTGTGGACGCTCGCGGCGGCTCGGGGCCGGGAGGTGATCGACCTCGACGACCTCGGCACCCGCGACGCGGTCGCAGCCGATCCGGCGCTGTTCGTAGGCGGCGAGGCACCGGTGCTGATCGATGAGTTCCAGCACGTGCCGGAGCTGCTCGACGCGATCAAGGCCGAGCTCAACCGCGACGGCTCTCCGGGTCGTTACGTGCTCACCGGATCGACCCGGTACGCGACGCTGCCGGCGGCGGCCCAGGCGCTCACCGGTCGCGCCCACCGCGTCGATGTCCTGCCGCTCTCTCAGGGGGAGGTCGCGGGAGGCCGCGAGGACTTCGCAGAGGCGCTGCTGAGCGACCCCAGCTCGTTGGTGGATTCAAATCCGTCGGAGACGTCGCGCGAGGAGTACGTCAGCCGGGTCGTCGCTGGAGGGTTCCCGCTCGCGCTTGCCCGTGCGCGAGCCGCCGACCGCGCGCGCTGGTTTGACGACTACATCGAGCTGATCATCGAGCGCGACGTGCTCGAACTCGCCCGCGTGCACCAACGCCGGCAGCTGCCGCTGCTGTTGCGCCAGCTCGCCGGCCAGACCGCGCAGGTGCTCAACATTGCCAACGCCGCCCGGGCGATCGGCATGGACAGATCCACCGCGGAGAGCTACACCAAGCTGCTGGAGGCCGTCTTCCTCCTGCACCGGCTCCCGGCTTGGGGCACGACGCTTGGGTCGCGCGTCGGCGCGGCGCCGAAGGTGCACGTCGTGGACAGCGGGCTCGCCGCGCGTCTGTTGAGCTTGACCAGAGACAAGCTCGGGGCGGCCACAGCGCCTGCGCTCACCGAGTTCGGACACCTGCTGGAGACGTTCGTCGTGGGGGAGGTGAGCAAGCAGCTCGACTGGCTCGACGCGCCGGTCGCACGCGGTCACTGGCGGACGCACGACGGCGACGAGGTCGACATGGTGCTCGAGCGCGAAGACGGCGCGCTCGCCGCACTGGAGGTCAAGGCTGCTTCGCGCGTCACCGCGCGCGAGCTGCGAAGCCTGGTGAAGTTGCGGAACAAGCTGGGAAAGCAGTTCCTGGGAGGAGTTGTGCTCTACACAGGCGCGCGAGCCTACACACACGATGGTTTCCAGATCGTGCCGATCAGCCGCCTTTGGCGAGCCGGGCGATAGCCATGCCTCAGGGAGACGTAGGTCCCTGGACACCCATAATGGCAGCATGCCCCGCCGTCTCACAGATCCCTGGATGCTCGGCCCGCTCGAGGTCCCCAACCGCGTGCTCCTCGCTCCCCTGGCGGGGATCGGCAACTGGTTCGTGCGCCTGCAGGCCAAGCGCTACGGGGCGGGGATGGCGGTCTCGGAGATGGTCTCCTCGCACGCGATCTACCACCGGAACGAGAAGACCTGCACGGAGATGCTGCGAATCCACCCCGAGGAGCGCACCGTGGGCGGGGGTGGTGTGGGCAACGGTGGGGTGGGTTCTGGTGGTGTGGGCAACGGTGGGGTGGGTTCTGGTGGTGTGGGCAACGGTGGG
>DATCFG010000138.1:0-12349 GCA_036509655.1 Solirubrobacteraceae bacterium
AGTTTGCATGTTTCAAATGTGATTTTGGTCTTAGATTTACCGACGGTTCCAGCGACCCCGCCTTCGATCGTCCCAGTCGATTTACCGCTGGCACATTTGATTTCCGACGTCACGCCTCCAATCGTGGCCTTGAGGATCGCCGAGCCGCTCGTGCCTTCAGCATTTTCCGAGGCACTCACCAGCGGCGACCCCGCGATGCAGTAGGACGGCGTCCCCACGCTCATGCAACCGGTCGGCGGCGGCGATTCCGCCCCCGAGCTCGACACGACCATGCCCACGACAACCGCCACTATGAGCAGGCCCGACAGGATCAACCTAGTTCGGGACATCAGCAAGCGCCTCCATCCGCCCCGGACCCCGCCGGAGCGCTCGTCGTGTTTGGACGTCCGAACCCGTCACGCAAGCCGTTTCGGCGGGCCAATTCAATCGGTTCCAGCCATTCATCTCGCGAACCATACAGCACTTGCTCGGAAAATGCTACGTATATCTCGAAAGATCCCCAACGCTGCCCCCACTCCGGCCAGCGCATATGCGTGAGGACCCTTGGAACGGGGGGTGGCCAGGAGGGGGCCCGCCCCCTCCTGTTCCGATCCGGAGGGTGGTCGGGAGGGGGGCCCGCCCCCCTCCCGTTACGATGGCGGGTCATGCGCCGTACGAAGATCGTCGCCACCATCGGCCCCGCCTCGCGCGAGCCCGAGACCCTGCTGAAGATGGTCCAGGCGGGGATGGACGTCGCGCGGCTGAACTACTCCCACGGCACGCTCGACGAGCACGCCGAGACCGTCCGCCGCGTGCGCGACGCCGCGGGGCGTGCAGGACGACCGGTGGCGATCCTCCAGGACCTGCCCGGCCCGAAGCTGCGAATCGGCCCGCTGCGCGACGACGTCGTCGAGCTCAAGCCCGGCGATCGCGTCACCTTCGCCTGCGGTCCAGGCGAGAGCCTCGGCGACGCCGAGCACATGAGCATCACCTGGCCCGGCCTCGCCGACGCGCTCGAGGCGAAAGCGATCATCTACCTCGCCGACGGCTCGGTGCGGCTGCGCGTCACGGAGGTGCGCTCGGGCGCAAGCGAGGTCGAAGCGGAGGTCGAGATCGGCGGCGCCGTCGCCTCGCGCCAGGGGCTCAACATCCCCGGGCCGACCGTGGGACTGCCGTCGGTGCCCAAGGAGGACCTCGAGCTGCTGCGCCACGGCGAGTCGATCGGCGTCGACATGGTCGCGCTCTCGTTCGTGCGCAGCCCCGAGGACGTCGAGCTCGTGCGCGAACACACGCGCCTGCCGCTGATCGCGAAGATGGAGAAGCCGGAGGCGGTCGAGCGCGCCGAGGAGATCCTGCACGCGGCCGACTGCGTGATGGTCGCCCGCGGCGACCTCGGCATCGAGCTGCCGATCGAGCAGGTCCCGCTCGCCCAGAAGAAGCTCCTGAAACTGGCCGGCTGGATGGCGCGCCCGTCGATCACCGCGACGCAGATGCTCGACTCGATGGTCGTCTCCTCGCGCCCCACGCGCGCGGAGGTCGCCGACGTCGCCAACGCGATCCTCGACGGCACCGACGCGGTGATGCTCTCGCAGGAGACCGCCGTCGGCGCCTACCCGGTCGGCGCCGTGGAAATGATGGCGGCGGTCGCAATCCAGGCGGAGTCGATCGCGCCGTATGAGGACTGGAACACCTCGCGCGTGCGCCGCACCGACGCCGACACCGCCTACACCGTCGCGCACAACCTCTGCCTGGCCGCGCGCGAGCTGAAACTCGACGCGCTGATCGTGCCGACGCTCTCGGGGCGCTCCGCGCGCCTGGTCTCCGCCCACCGGCCGACCGTGCCGATCTACGCGCTCTCGCCCGGCAAAGAGACCGTCCGGCGCTGCTGTCTGATGTGGGGCGTGCAGGCGGCCTCGATGCGCCGCCACGAGACGACCGAGGCGCTGATCGCCGACGCCGCGCGGCGGGTCGTCGAGCTCGGCTGGTGCAAGCACGGCCAGCGCGTCGGCATCACCGCCGGCCTGCCCTCCGGGCGGCCGGGCACGACCAGCCTCGTGCAGATCCAGGTTGTCTGAGCCGCTTCACCCGGCTGCCCCAACCTCCGCATGTCCGTAGAACTCGGCCTCTTCACGCCCGAGTTCGGTGACGGGGGCGTCCCCATAGACCCACTCGCGCGCAATCCGGTGCCAGTTCGCGGTCGCGTGCAGCTGGCTGAGGACGGCGAGCGTCAGGACCTCCAGGCGACGGCCGAACAGATGGTCGGGCGGCAACGTCTCGTGGCGCATCGTCGCGAAGTGCCGCGAGCGCGGGTCGCTCATCTGGATCAGCACGTCGGTGGCGATCTCAGGGGTGAGCTCGATCTCCCGGTCCTGCGTGTACCACCAGGTGATGTCGTCGACCATCGCCATCGCCTTCTCCTCCGAGTAGTACTTCGGATCGCCGACCCAGCCACCGGAGTACATGTGCTGGACGAGCTCGCCCGCGCGGCGCTCGATCGCCAGGCGCTGGGCCTGCAGCTCGAACTCGGCCGCCTCCGCGGGGATCGTCTTGAACAGCCCGAAATCCAGGAACGCCATGCGCCCGTCGTCGAGCAGGATGCAGTTGCCCGGGTGCGGGTCCCCCGAGAACTGGCGGTGGCGATACATGCACTCGAAGTAGAAGCGGAAGACGACCTCGCCAAGCCTGTCGCGCTCGGCCTGGGGCAGCCGCTTCATCTCCTCGAAGCCGCGGCCGTGGACGAACTCGCTGACGATCACCCGTTCGCGCGAGAGCCCGCCGACCACGTCTGGTACGACGATGAACGGATGGCCGTTGTAGATGCGCGCGATTCGCCGCTGGTTCTGCGCCTCGAGCTCGTAATCGAGCTCCTCCTCCATGCGATCCTTGATCTCCCCCGTCAGCGCCTTCGCGTCGAGGCCCGGCGCGACGCGCTTCATCAGCCGCATGATCATCCCCAGGTTCTGCATGTCCGCGCGCACGGCCGAGGCGACACCCGGGTACTGGACCTTCACCGCCACCTCGCGGCCGTCCTCGCGCAGCGTCGCCCGGTAGACCTGGCCGATCGAGGCCGCCGCGATCGGCTCCTCCTCGAAGGCGGAGAAGACCTCCTTGATCGGCACCTCGAGATCCTCCTCGATCACCTTGCGCATCTGCTTGAACGAGACCGTCGGCGCGGCGTCGCGCAGCTTCGCCAGCTCGCGCTGGAACTCCTCACGGTGCTCCTCCGGCACAAGCCCGACATCGAGGAAGCTCATCACCTGCCCGAGCTTCATCGCGGCGCCCTTCATCGTCCCCAGCGCCGCCACGATCTGCTTGGCGGTCTCCAGCTGCCGGCGCCCCATCGCCTCCTCCGAGGCCTGCTCGCCGCGCGTAGTGTTCGCCGCGCGCGTCCCGAACTGCTTCACGGCCTCGCTCGCCGCGAGCTTCCCGACGGTCGCCGTGCGCCGCACGCGCGAAGTTGGGATCTTCTGATTGCTTTCGCGCGCCATACCACTGATGTTAAGGCCAGGCGCGTCGATGCCCGGGATTTACCCCCCCGCCGGTTGCACGCGGGATCCGGGCACGATGTCGTCCTTCCCATCCTCCCAGCGCACCCAGGCCTTCTTGCCGCCGTCGTAGTCCTCGCCGAGCAGGATCAGCGTCGCCGGGTCGCCCAGCGCCTCACAGCGCTCGCTCCCCTCCGGGTCCAGGCCGCGCCAGATGCGGATGAAGCCGTTCTGCTCCCACTCGCGCGCGACCGTGCTCGGGTCGGCGTGGCCGGGGTGGATGACCGTGTTCGAGGGCAGCTCCATCAGCGTGCCCATGATCGAGTCGCGCAGGTCCGCGTAGGTGGTGTGGCCGGGCGCGCGCACGCCGCCGACCGAGCCCTTGAAGAGCGTGTCGCCGGTGAACACGACCGCCTCGCCGCCCGCGAATCCCCCAGGGGCGGCGCTCGTCGCGGCACGCCCGTGGCCGCGGCCGACATCGGCGCCCGCGCTACCAGCCCCGGCGGCCTGCGAGCGCTCGCCGACAAGCAGGGACAGCATCCCCGCGGTGTGCCCGGGTGTGTGCAGCGGCCGCACCTCCAGGGCGCCGAAGGCGAGCGTCTCGCCGGCCTGCATCGTGGACGCGGCGATCCCGTCCGGCAACAGCGCGAGCTCCAGCGGGTGGATCAGCGCCTCGAGCTTCGGCCAGCGCTCGCGCAGCGCGGGAACCTCGCTGACGTGGTCGAAGTGGTGGTGGGTCAGCAGCACGTGCGTCGGCTCCAGTCCGAGGCGGTCCGCCGTCGCGATCAGCCCCTCCACCGGTCCGCCCGCGTCGACGAAGAACGCGGGTCCGCCCGCGCCGTCGGCGACGAGGTAGGTGTTCGACAGGAACTGAGGATGGGTCGCGTGCTCGACGATCATGCGCTCATCCTCGCACGAAGGGTCCCCGGCGGCCGGCCCCTCGGCGAGCGCAAGCCCGCGGTCGCGGCGGGACTGGAGAAACGCCGCCGCAGGCGTTATCTTTCGCGCCATGGCAAGCACGACGATTCCCACGGGGGTCTCTGCCCCCGGCAGCGCGCCGCCGGCCGCGATCGAGCGGCCCGACTTTCAGATCGTCCCGCGCAAGGGGCTGATCCTCGTGGCGGTCGTGCTGATCCTGCTGATCGCGGCGATCGCCGCCAACGAACTCTGGCCCCTGGCGTTCTTTCACTTCGTCGGCGGGGCGGCATGGACGATCATCGATCTGTTCCTGGGCTTCGTACTCGGGCCGATCATGGGCAAGCTGTCGATTCCGGCCCGCGTCGAGTTCACCACTCGCCTGATGCCGAAGATGGTGCTGATCATGCCCACCGTCGTGACCGCCACGCTGGCGGCGGGCTGGCAGCTATCCACCCACCTGGGGACCAACCTGACGGCGAACCCGCTACACGGTTGGACCGTTGCCAGCTACATAGTGGTCGGCATCATGGCGGTCATCGCGCTCGGGCTGCTCGAGCCGGCGAACGTCGCGGTCCTGGTCGAGCTGAAGAAGCCGCGGCCGAACCCCGAGGTGATCGAGCGGCTGATGAAACGCTTCATCTACACCGCCGGCGCCACCGGCCTGATGCAGATCGCCACGCTGGTGATCATGGCCAAGCTGACGGTTGGATGAGCCCGATGAGCGAGCGCCGCCTGCCACCCGTCACCGAGATCGGCATGACCTCGCTGGCGCTGATCGTGGCCGGCGGCATCTACCTTTCGGCGCACCTGCCCCACCATGTGCCTTTGACTCCTGCGATCGTCCTGCTGGCCGCCTCCGCGCTGCTGCTCGCGGGCAACCTCGCGGCGCTCGCACGGGTGCAGGGCTTCGCCTGGAGCCGCTTCTTCGACATCGCCCGCTGGGCGCTGCTCGCCTACGTGATCATCGCCGGGATGATCGAGTACGCGTTTCTGCGCGACCACATAACAGGTGGGGTGCTTGTGGTGCTCACACTCTCGCTGGTCGTGTTCGCCGTGCACGTGCCCGTCCTGATCGGCTTCACCGTCGCTCGCTTCTACGAGCCCGACGAATTGACCACAGCGCAGGGCTAGGAAAGAGCGCAGGGCTACGAAAGCACCCGCCCGCGGAATTTGCTCAAGCCCAACGTGATGCTGGGAGACGATCCCGATCAGCTGCTTCGCGAGCGCCGGGTGGGCGACGACGTCGACCGCGCCGACGTAGGCGGCGCCCGAGGTCGGGATCACGCGCGGGCGCTTGACACGCTTCCCAATGTATAACGCCCGCGCTACCCTCCACCTCGGAGATGACGGACACGACCGGGAAGATCGCGAAGAACCTCGAGCGCTTCGCCCAGGCGGTGGCCGCGCACGACCGCGAGAACCCGACCCACACCGCCAACGGCATCGGCCTCGCGCACTTCGACCTCGAGCGCCTGGGGCTGGACGAGGGCGAGGAGATCCTGCCCGGCATCACGATCCACGCCGACAACGGCGTGACGGGGAACTTCAGGGTGCTCTGCGACGGCGAGCACGACGAGGGCAAGACCGAGTCCGAGGAAGAGGCTGTCGAGGTGGTCGCCACCCAGGCGGTCCCGGTCCCGGCCGGAGCGCCCGGCGTGTCGCCCGGGGAAATCCCCTTCGGCTCCTAACTCCCTGACAGCTGGGACGGACCCCAGCTCCAAGGCGACCGGTACGGACCCAGCTCTCAGACGACCGGCGCGGGAACCCCCGCCCGCGCGGCGATCACCTCAACCAGCCGCTCGATCGTCGGACACGCGATGCCGTGGCGCGCCGCGGCGCGGAGCACCGACCCGGGGATCGCGTCGAGCTCGGGGGGGCGCCCAGCGGCGATATCGCGCTGCATCGAGCTGCCGAGCGTGGCGTGCGCCTGCTCCAACTCGCCGAGCGCGACCGCCGGATCGACGTCGGTGGCGCCCTCGGCCCGCCCCACGGCACAGCCCTCCTCGATCGCCCCGACGAGCGCGGCGCGCAGCTCCGGTGTGGAGCGGATCTCCCCGAGCAGCTTGTCGTAGGCGCTCGTCGTGCACGCGAGCGCGTTCAGGCGCACGAGCTTCGACCACATCACCTGCGCCTCCGAATCTCCCACGCGCGCCGAGACCCCGGCCTCTTTGAGCAACTCGGCAAGAGCGTCCATCGACGCGCGGGTGGCCGGATCGTGGCTGGCCATCTCGACGAGCAGGAAGGGGCTCGTGTGCACCACGACGCCGGGCTCGGGCCGGTCGGCCTCGACGCGGATCGTGCCGGCGAGCACCGCGTCGGCGCCGAAGCGCGCGCGCAGCACGGGGAGGTGGTCGAGGCCGTTCAGCAACGGCAACACCAGCTTTGGTTGCGCCCCCACTCGCTCCAACGCCGGCTCCAACCCCGAGGCCTTTGTAGCCACGATCAACACATCAACGGGCTCATCCAGACGCGAGATCGCGCGCGGGTGGCTGACAAACTCGCCGAAGCTGACGCTGTCGATACGCAGCCCGCGCTCGGAGATCACATCCGCGGTCCGCTCCCTGGCGACGACGAGCACCGGCGTGCCGGCGCGCTCGAGCAGCCCCGCGATCAGTCCGCCCACACCGCCGGGTCCGAGTACAGCGATCTTCACCGCTCGCAGTCTACGGATGGCACGTATAGCCTTAGGTTCGAGATGTCCTCGCAAAGCCCGGAGACAAGCACCGATCTACCCGAGGTTCTCGCCCGCGGGCCGTGGCCGCTGGCGCAGGTGAAGGCGCACTGGCGCGACGATTACTTCGAGCCCTCCCCAGAGCACGCGCGCGCCGCCGACGCGGCGATCGCCGAGCTGCAGCAACGGGGCTCGCCCAGCCACGACGGAGTCGCCGCGCGCCTGGTCGAGTTCCGCGAGGACGACAACGGGGTCGCGCTGGAGCTGCAACCGCTGCGCTGGGGCTTGCGCCTGGTGGCCGGCGACGCGTCGGACAGCGTCGCGGCGATGTGCGTCACCCGCTCGGCGGACGGTCGCTGGCTGGCCGGCAGGCGCGCGCAATGGGTCGCCTCGTGGGCTGGGCGCTGGGCGCTGGGCGCCGGGGGCGCGGTCGATCTCGGCGAGAACCCGGCCGAGACGCTGACCCGGGAGCTCCAGGAGGAGTGGTCGGTCGCGCCCGCGCGCGTGCAGGGTGAGGCGCTGTTGCGCCTGCCCCACAAGATGGTGATGTTCATCGGCCAGGCATGGCTCGCCGAGGGCGCCGAGGAGCAGGTGAGGCCCGACCACGAGCACGATGCGTTCGCCTGGTGGCCGCGCGAGATCGACGAGTGGCCGCCGGAGGCTGGGGAGATACTGCCGCGGATGGCGCGCTGGCTCACACAGTGAGCGCGGGAACACCGCCTGGGGCAAATACGCCCACCCGATCCTCCGCTGCCAGCCCATCCTCCCGGCGCGCCGCCGGGCCCCTGCGCTTCAAACGCCTGAAGTGGATCTCGTTCACGCACTCCTGCATCTACACGGCGCTGCTTGTGTGCGCCTTCGCGATCGGCAAGCCGCAGCCGTTCACGTTCGTACTCGGCCTGAGCCACGGCCTGCTGTGGATCTTCATGTCGCTCGCCTGCATCGCCGCCGCACGCCTGCGGATCGTCTCGCTGAGGCTGGCCGTCGCCGTCGCGGTGCTCGGCGGGATCGGCCCGTTCTTCGGCAGCTACGAGTTCATCCGCGAGGAACGCTCACATACAGATCCCGAACCAATACATCCACCAGACAGCAAGGCAAAGGGCACCGTCAAGAGCATGTGAAAACGTTCATCGCCCTGTGGGGATGTCCGCCGGGTGGCCGCGCTAGAGTGGAAGCGGATGGCGACGAGCACCACGGCCGAGCAGACAATTGATGTCGTAACACCCGCTGCGGGCGAGTCGGTCACCGAGGGAACGATCCTCGAATGGCACGCGAAGGTCGGCGATCCGATCAAAGTCGACGACACGATCGTCGAGATCTCCACCGACAAGGTCGACGTCGAGCTGCCCTCCCCGGCGACCGGTACGGTCAGCGAGATCCTCGCGCAGGAGGGCGACACGGTCACTGTCGGCCAGGTGATCGCACGGATCGTCGTCGGCGAGCCGGCGCAGAACGGTGCGCCCGCCACTAACGGCGCGCCTGCCGATAGCACGACGAGCGATGGCACTGCCAGCGACGGCGCCACCGGCGACGGCGCAGCGGGCGACGGCTCCGATGGCGTGCCCGACGGCGTGAAGGCCACCCCAGTCGCGGCCCGCGCGGCGGTGGTTGAGGGTGTGGATTTGCAGAGCGTCTCGGGTAGCGGCCCGGGCGGGCAGATCAGGAAGGCCGACGTGCTCTCCGCCGGTGCCGTCAACGGCGCCGGCCAGGCGACGGGCGCCGCGGCCAACGACAAGCCCGCGGCCGCGAGCTCGGAGCGCTTGAAGGGCGGCGCGGCGGCGCTCGCGCGCTACATGGAGCAGTCGCTGGAGATCCCCACGGCGACGAGCTTCCGCACGCTGACAGTGACCGTGCTCGATACGCGCCGGCGCGAACTGAAGGCGGGCGCGCGGAAGGTCTCCTTCACGCACCTGATCGCCTACGCGATCGCGCGCGCGGGGACCGACGACATGCCGGTGATGGCAAATCGCTTCGAGCAGATCGAGGGCAAGCCGCACCGAGTTGAGGACGGCCGGCTGAACCTCGGCCTCGCGGTCGACGTCGAGAAGAAGGACGGCTCGAGGACACTGATGGTGCCGGTGATCCGCGACGCCGGGCGAATGAGCTTCGACCGCTTCCTCGACGCGTACGACGCGCTGGTGGAGAAGGCGCGCACAAACACCCTCACGGCCGACGACCTGACCGGCGCGAACATCACGCTGACGAACCCCGGCGGCCTCGGCACGGTCGCCTCCGTCCCGCGGCTGATGGCCGGCCAGGGCACGATCGTCGCGACCGGCTCGATCGCCTATCCCGTGGGCCTGGGCGACATCGGCGCGATGATCGGCGCGGAGAAGGTCCTGACGATGACCTCGACCTACGACCACCGCATCATCCAGGGGGCCGAGTCCGGTCGTTTTCTGGGCAAGATCGAGGAGTACCTGCAGGGCGAGCACGGCTTCTACGAGGATGTCTTCGCGGCGCTCGGCGTCGAGCTCGGCCCCGCTCCAGCGGGTGGGTGGGCCCCGATTCCCGCGGGTGGGTGGGCTTCGGTTCCAGCGGCCGCATCGGCGGCGTCGGACAAAACCCCAAGCGCTGTCCCCAACGAGGAGCTCTTGCAAGCCGTTCAGGCCGCGAGCACGCTGCTCTCGCGCTTCCGCAGCCACGGCCACCTGGCCGCGCGCCTGGACCCGCTCGGCTCCGAGCCCGAGGGCGACCCCGGTCTCGACCCCGAGGCGCTCGGCCTGGCGCCCGAGATCACCGCGAAGATCCCCGCGAAGATCCTGCACATGTACGTGCCGGGGGCGACCCTCGCGGATGCGCTACCGCACCTGCGCGAAACCTACTGCGGCACGATCGCGTATGAGATCGAGCACATCGCCTCCCACCGCCAAAGGGTGTGGCTGCGGGAGAACATCGAGTCCGGCGTCTTCCGCCACCCGCTGACGAGCGACGAGCAGAAGACGCTGCTGCGGCGCCTGACGAAGGTCGACGCGCTCGAGCGCTTCATGCACAAGGCCTACCTAGGTCAGCACCAGTTCTCGATCGAGGGTCTCGACATGACCGTGCCGATGCTCGACGAGCTGATCCAGCTCTCGGCGATGCACGGCGGCAAGGAGGTCGTGATCGGCATGGCCCACCGCGGGCGCCTGAACGTGCTCGCGCACAACCTCGGCCGCCCCTACGACACGATCTTCGGCGAGTTCGAGGGCGCCTCGACGCTCGAGGCGGTGACGACGATCCCGCAGGGGGGCACGGGCGACGTGAAGTACCACCACGGCACCCAGGGCTCCTACGAGCTTCCAGACGGGGAGAGCATCCAGGTCAACCTCGAGTCCAACCCGAGCCACCTCGAGTACGTCTCGCCGGTTGTCGAGGGCGCGACGCGCGCGGCGCAGACCGCCCGCCAGGGACCGCACGCCCACCAGGACACCGACGCGGCGGTCCCGATCGTGATCCACGGCGATGCCTCCTTCCCCGCCCAGGGCGTGGTCGCGGAGACGCTCAACCTGCAGGCGCTCGACGGCTACAAGGTCGGCGGCACGGTGCACCTGATCACGAACAACCAGATCGGCTTCACGACCGACCCCGACGACGCGCGCTCGACGCGCTGGGCCTCGGATCTCGCGAAGGGCTTCGACGTGCCGATCATCCACGTCAACGCCGACGACGTGCCCGCCTGCATCAGCGCGGTGCGACTCGCGTTCGCCTTCCGCAAGGAGTTCGGCCACGACGTGCTGATCGACCTGATCGGCTACCGGCGCTTCGGGCACAACGAGTCCGACGAGCCCGCCTACACCCAGCCGGAGATGTACGCGAAGATCAAGGGCAAGAAACGCGTGTCCGAGCTGTGGGCAGAACGGCTCGTCGCGGACGACGTGGTCACGCGCGAGGAAGTCGATAAGCAGGCGCAGGAAGTGTGGGATGACCTGACGCTCCTGCACCAGCGCCTGAAGGCGAAGATCGCCGCGGCGGCCGAGCACGGCACGGCGGAGGAAAGCACCGGCGAGTACCAGCTCGACCGCTCTCCGAGCCCCGAGGTGAGCACCGCGGTGCCCGCCGATCGGCTGCGCGAGCTGGGCGAGGAGCTGTTGAAGGTGCCGGCAGGATTCACCGTCCACCCGAAGCTCGTCAAACAGCTCGAGCGCCGCCGCGAGGCGCTGCTGGCCGGGACGGACGCGGGGCAGAGCAACGCCGGCGACGCGGCAGCGTCGGGGTCGGCGGATGCGCCCAGTCCGCCCGCTCCCGCGCTCGACTGGGCGCACGGCGAGGCGCTCGCGTTCGCGTCGCTGCTGACCGAGGGCACGCCGATCCGCTTGACGGGGCAGGACACCGAGCGCGGCACCTTCAGCCAGCGCCACCTCGTGCTGCACGACGCGAAGACCGGGCAGACCGTGTGCCCGATCCAGAGCCTGCCCGAGGCGCTCGCGCCGTTGGAGTTGCACAACAGCCCGCTGTCGGAGCTCGCGTGCATGGGCTTCGAGTATGGCTACAGCCAGGAGGCGCCCGAGACGCTCGTGCTGTGGGAGGCGCAGTTCGGCGACTTCGTGAACTCCGCGCAGGTGATCGTCGACCAGTTCATCACCTCGGGCCTTGCCAAGTGGGGTCAGACCTCGCGCCTGACGCTGCTGCTGCCGCACGGCTACGAGGGTTCTGGGCCGGAGCACTCCTCGGCGCGCTTGGAGCGCTTCTTGGTGGTCGCCGCCGAGGGGAACATCCGCGTCGCGAGCCCGACGACCCCGGCCCAGTACTTCCATCTGCTGCGCCGCCAGGCGCGGATCGCCAAGCAGCGCCCGCTCGTGATCATGACGCCGAAGTCGCTGCTGCGCCTGCCGCAGGCGACCAGCACGATCGCGGACCTGGCGGAGGGCACGCAGTTTCGGCCGGTGCTCGCCGAGCCGGGGGTGGACAACGAGCAGGTCACGCGCCTGGTGCTGTGCACCGGAAAGATCTACTACGACCTCGTCGGCCACCCCGAGCGGGGGTCACAGCCCGGCCTGGCCGTCGGCCGTGTGGAGCTGCTCTACCCATTCCCCGAGGGTCAGATCCTGGAGCTGATGAGGAGCTACCCGAACCTGGACGAGGTGCTGTGGGTCCAGGAGGAGCCACGCAACATGGGCGCGCGCGCACACATGTTCCCGCGGTTGATGCAGATCATGCCCGAGGAGATCCACTTCGGCTTCATCGGACGTCCCGAGCGCGCCAGCCCGGGGGAGGGATACCCGGCCGCGCACATCAAAGAACAGAGCCGGATCGTCGGCACCGCGATCAACCTGCAGCAGCCGATCTCGCAGTACCCGCGCAAGACGCCGGGGCA
>DATCFG010000139.1:0-17409 GCA_036509655.1 Solirubrobacteraceae bacterium
GCGAGCTGGCGCAGCGTAGCGGGAGGCCGGTGGGACCCTCGACGCTTTACCGGATCCTCAAACGCCACGGCTGGCGCAAGGTCGTGCCACGACCGCGCCACCCCGATGCCGACCCCGAACGCCAGGAGGCGTTCAAGCAAATTTTCTGCAACCGGCGAGAGAGGATCCAGACATGGCCAGCGTGACCGAGAAGTGGCGTACCGAACGCTTCTCAGCAGCCGTCTATGACGCTGCTGTTGAGCACGAGCGTGTCGCGCGGGTCGCCGGTTCGGCGATGTGGGCCGCCGACACGCGAAAACTGTTTGCCTATATCGCGCGGGCTGCAGGCATGCCCGCAGGAAGTTCGATCCTCGACGTGCCTTGCGGAGGCGGCCTTGGCTTCCGCGGGCTACGCCCGGGCCAGGACGTTCGCTATGTCGCGGCCGACATCTCTCCCTACATGCTCCAGCGCGCACGCAAGGAGGCACGACACCGGCACGTGGAAGACCAGATCGAGTTCGTCGCCGGCGACATCACCGCGCTCGAGTTTCTTGACGCCAGCTTCGATCTGTGCGTGACATACAACGGGCTTCACTGCCTCCCGGACCCACGCGCCGCGCTGACAGAGCTGGGCCGCGTGCTCAAGCCGGGCGGGACTCTTCGCGGGACGTCATGTGTCACGGGTCGCGCACTGCGCTCGGATGCCCTGATCGCGATCTTTCGCCGTGTTGAGACGTTCGGGAACACGCCGCGAGCCGGCGCGATCGAGACCTGGCTGACCGAGCTTGGCTTCGAACACGTGGCTATCGAGTGCAGCGGGGCGATCGAGTTCTTCGAAGCGCAGCTGCCAAAGCCCCGCTCGACGGACGGGCCCTGATGCCGCCTCACGCGGCATCGCAAGAGCGCAGCCAATGTGGCCGAACGCTGGAGGGGCGGCGGGAGGCGCCTGGTTCCGGAAGTGGCCCCAGCGGCGGGTCGTGCATCGTTCGCGAAGCAGTGCGAATGTGAGTCAACTGAACAGCGGACGCGGCGGCGCATCGAGCCGACCGTCGCGGCCGCCACGTAGCCTTCAACTCGATGCGCGCCGACACTCCCGCCGATCGGGCCGCACTGGCCTCCCCGCGTCCGGGTGGGCGCAGCGAGCGCGTGCGCCGAGCGGTGCTCGACGCGGCTGCGGACGAGCTGCTCGAGGTCGGCTTCGAGCGCCTGTCGGTCGCGAGCGTCGCGCAGCGCGCCGGGGTGCACCACACGACGATCTATCGGCGCTGGGGTACGAAGTCGCGGCTTGTGCTCGACGCGGTGCTCGAGCTCACGCGCGAGCGCGTCCCGGCGCCCGATCTCGGGGACCTGCGCAGCGACCTGCAGGCGTACTTCGAGGCGATGGTGTCGGCATTCGCGCAGCCGCGCGTCGCCGCGCTCGTACGAGGCCTCGTGGCGATTCCGCCTGACGTGTTCGCTCAGGAGCGCAGCGCCTACTGGCAGCAGCGCTTCGCGGTCACGGGCGAAATCGTCCAGCGCGCGATCGCACGCGGGGAGCTGCCTGCGCAGGGAGACCGTTGGCGGCTGGTGGAGCTCATCGCCGGCCCGCTGTGGATGCGGGTGCTCATGACCCGGTTGCCGGTTGACGCAGACTTCCTGACCCGAGCGATCGACGACGCGCTACGAGCCGTCGCGCCTGACGGCCCCCACTAACGCACGATTCTGTGCGTTTGTGTTAGCGTCGACCTCGTGACTTCCTCTGTGGTCCCTCTGACCGGCAGGCCCTCGCGCTTTGAGGGTGGACTGCGAGAGGTTGCACCCCGCGCGTACGCCTGGCTGCAGCCCAACGGCGCCTGGGGCGAGGCCAACGCCGGGCTCATCCTCGGCGACGGCGCGTCGATGCTCATCGACACCCTCTGGGACGAGTCGCTTGCGCGACAGATGCTTGAGGCGATGGCGCCCCATCTGCGCGATGCCCCGATCCGCACAGTGCTCAACACGCACTCAGACGGCGACCATTGGTGGGGCAACGCGGCGATGCCACCCGAGGCCGAGATCATCACGTGCACACCGAGCCGCGAGGCGATGGACGCCGAGTCCTCGCCTCAGGCGCTTGCCCGCCTCGCACGCCTGGCCGGGCTCGCGAGCCGGGCACCCGGCTCGCTGGGCGGGCTCAGCCGCTACATCGCCGACATGCTTTCCCCGTTCGATCTGGCCGCCGTGCGCCTGCGCTACCCCGATCACACCTTCAGCGAGCGGGTGACGCTCGACGTCGGCGGCCGCGAGGTGCAGTTGCTCGTGCTCGGACCGGCGCACACTCCCGGGGACACCGTCGCGTACCTGCCGGACGCGGGCGTCGTGTTCGCGGCCGACCTCGTGTTCGTCAAGGCGATCCCGGTCATGTGGCACGGGCCGTCTACCGGCTGGCTGAGCGCGCTCGAGACCCTGCTCGCCCTCGACGCCGACGTGTACGTTCCCGGCCACGGCGACATCGCCGGGACGCCCGAGCTGGAGGCGATGCAGCGCTTCTGGACCTGGCTGCGCGGCGGCGCCGGCGATCGCCACGCAGCCGGCGAGGACCCGCTCACGGCCACCGAGGTGCTCATCCGATCCGCGGGCTTCGACGAGTTCCGCGACTGGGAGTGTCCCGAGCGCCTGCTCATCAGCGTCGCGGCGCTGAACCGCGAGTTCGACGGGCAGCCCCCGATGCGCGTCACCCCAGCGGTGCGCGCTCGCCTCTTCCGCCACGTCGCCATCCTCAAGCGGCGACTCGAGGACCGCTGACATGCGGCTGCGCCGCGTGCGACTCGTCGGCGGCGATAACGCGATCGCCGTGTGGGACGACGAGGCGACGCGCTGGACGGCGATCCCGTCCGCCATCGCGGCCGTGGGCGAACCCGCCTTCGCCGGGCTGCCGGCCGACGACATGATTGCGCTGCTCGCCGGCGGCGAGGAGACGCGCGAGGCGCTGCGTGCACTGTGCGTGGCCGCCCGCGAGCGCAACGCCGACGCCGAGTGCGAGCTCGTGCCGCTGCTCCCCGTGGCGCCTGTGCTGATGCGCGCATTCGCGAACTCCGAGCGTCACTGGATCCAGGGCGCGCGCGGCCTCGTGCGCCTGCACCTGCCGCGCGCGCTGCCGGCGATCCGCGCCATCGAAGCGGTCACCCGGCGCCCGCTCCCGCCGTTTCGCCCGGGCAAGCTGTTCTACCGGCAACCCGCGTTCTACCTCGGAAACGCGCTCACGTTCGTCCCCAGCGGTGCCGAGGCGCCATGGCCCGCCTACACCAAGCGCCTGGACTTCGAGATCGAGCTCGGTGCGATCGTCGTGCGCCCGCTGCGCGACGCCACCCTGCAACAGGCCCGCGACGCGATCGGCGGCTTCGTCGTCGTCAACGACCTCAGCGCACGGGACACCCAATGGGACGAGCTGCGCAACGGGCTCTTTGGTCCGGTCATCAAGACGAAGACCTTCGCGAGCGCCATGAGCGCCGAGATCGTGACCGCGGACGAGATCCTGCCCCGCGTGCGCGACCTACACGCCGAGGTTAAGGTCAACGGCGAGCTGTGGAGCAGGACCGGTACGGCCGACATGCGCTGGAGCTTCGAGGAGATGCTCGCTCACGCCTCCGCCGGCGAGGACGTCCACGCCGGAGAGCTTCTATCCGCCGGAACGCTGCCTGGATGACACGATCACGCGTGCCAGCAACGCGCTTTCCAACGGTGACGTCGCCGTGGTCGAGCGTGAGCTCGAGCAGGCGAAGCGAAAGGTCTGTGCAGATGCCCCCGCCCTTACCGTGCCCGAGGTGGCAGAGGAGTTGGGCGTGAGTCGTCCGACGGTGCGTAGTTGGATCGCCAAGGGCCTTCTGAATGTCGTCGCGGACACTTCGCCGCAGCGTGTGAGGTTCTCAAACGTTCAACAACTGAAGGAGCGCTTGGCCAAGTTGCGCGCTCTGGCCAAGGACGAGCGCCGTTTCTCGCAGCTGCTGCGGGAGGCGGCTGATCAGCGGGCGCTGGAGCAGCCGGGAGCGCGGGAAGGCTTGCAAGACGCTCTCGCCGGCGACACCGTGGATCTCTGATCGGGTCATGCGGCTCAGCTGATGGCGCCACGGTTCAGGGGTCTTGGGCGCACGAGAGGTTTGACATAGCGTTAGCCATGCGACATAATGTTCGCTATGAGTGCTGTTCGTGATCGTCCGTCCCTGCGCGAGGAGCAGAAGGCGCTCACGCGCCGGCGGCTGCTGGACGCAGCTGAAGTCGTGTTCGCGCGGCGGGGGTTTCATGGCGCGTCGGTCGATGAGATCGCGCGCGAGGCGGGTGCGACGACGGGGGCGCTGTACTCGAACTTCTCCGGCAAGGAGGATCTGTTCCTCGCAATGTTCGAGCGAAGCGCCCAAGCCGATGTGCGCGACTACTCGGAGATCTTCACGACGCAGGCCACGCCGGAGGAGCAGACACGGGCGGTGGCTGAGTTGTGGATGCGCATCCTGCGCGAGCGGCCACACTACTTCCCGCTCGTCATCGAGTTCTGGACCTATGCCATGCGCGAGCCGGGGCTGCGTGAACCACTGGCGGAGCGATTCCGCACGCTCCGCGAAGCAAGCGCCAGGCTGGTCACGCAGGGAGCACAACGGCGGGGGATCTCTCTGAGCCCGGAGTTTGCGCAGCGCCTCGGGTTGCTGATCACCGCGCTGGGCAACGGCCTTGCCCTGGAGAAGCTGCTCGACCCCGAGGCGATCGCGGATGAGACCTACGGCGATCTGCTGACGCTCATCTTTGGCGCGTTTGGGGAGCTCGCCCGCTGATCGACGTGACGACACAGGAGGAGCGACACGTGAATGAGAGTGCTGTAGAGAGTCAAGCTGTCACTGCCGGCGCTGTGGATATGCAGTTGCGTCCGGCGACCGCCGACGATGTCCATCGCCTGAAGGGCACCCTGGCGGAGGCGTTCTATGAAGACCCGATCTTCAATTGGCTGATGCCAGATGACGCGTCCAGGCTGGCGCGATCGCGCCGCTTCTTCGCGATCGGGCTGCGCCACATGGCATTGGCTCGTGGCCGCGTGTGGACCTCGAACGCTCGGCTTCCGCGTCGTACGCGAGTTGCGAGTGGCCGGTAGCCCGCCCCTGCGACTCATGCTCAGACCACCACACCCAATGTCGCCTGAAGTCGAATCCGGCCTGTCGTGAGCAAGCTGCTCACGACGCTCGCCACCGCCCACCCTCGGCGCGTACTGCTCGCGGCAGGCGTCGTGTTCCTGCTCGCCGCGACACTCGGCGCGCCTGTGACCGGCATGCTCGGATCAAGCGCTGAAGACTTTCAGGATCCCGCGTCCCAGTATGAACGCGCCAACGATGAGATCCGGTCGGCTACGGGGCAGACCCCGTACTTCAACGTGGCGGTGCTGCTGCGCGGCCCGAGCCGCGTGATCAACGCTCCGGACGAGCAGCGCGCCGCCGGGACGCTGGCGAAACTGTTGGCGGCGCAGAAGGGATTTCAGCGCGCGGTGGACTACCCGGCGACGCATTCGCGGGCGTTGCTCTCACGCGACGGGCACGAAACGGCCGTGCTTGCGGCATTCGTCTCCACCTCCACCGCGACGACGGCGATAGCCCACGTGCAAAGCACGATCTCACAGCCGCCGGTGAGCACCGAGCTGGCCGGCGTGAGCGCACGCTACGGCGGCTATGCCGTGATCACCAAGGAATTGAACGAACGCACTGCCAGCGACCTCACGCGAGCTGAGCTGCTCGCTCTTCCGTTCCTGCTGGCGCTGTCGTTCTGGTTCTTCCGCGGGCTCGTCGCCGCGCTGCTACCGCTGTTGGTCGGGGGCCTCGCGATCCTGCTGACGTTTCTCGCTCTGCGCATAGTCGACCAGTTCACGCCGATCTCGGTGTTCGCGCTGAATCTCGTCAGCGGCATGGGCCTCGGTCTTGGGATCGATTACAGCCTGTTCGTGCTCTACCGCTACCGCGAGGAACTGGCGGGCGGCGCGAGTCCTTCACGGGCGATCGAGCGAATGCTGCGGACGACCGGGCGGACCGTGTTGTTCAGCAGCCTCACCGTCGCGGCCGCGATGATGAGCCTGCTGCTGTTCCCGATGCGGTTCTTGTACTCGATGGGAGTAGGTGGCGGGATCGTCACGATCTGTGATGGAGCGGTCGCGCTGCTGTTGCTACCGGCGGTCCTGATCGTGCTGGGCCCGCGCATCAACGCGCTCTCACCGGCCTGGCTACAGCGGCGCGCGGCGCGTACCGCGCGAGCTACGCAGCAGGGCGGATGGTGGAGGCTCGCAAATGGCGTCGTGCGTCGCCCTGTGCTCGTGGCGCTGATCAGCTCAGTTGCTCTACTCGCCGCCGCGGTGCCCGCACTGCGCGTTACGTTCATCTCCCCGGGCGCGAACCTGCTGCCCGCGACTGCGGCGAGCCGCCAAGTGGAAGACGCGCTCGCGCGGGATTTTCCCGACAACGCCGGTGAATCGACCGAAATCGTGCTGAGGGGACAGCACGCAACAGCCACACGACTCGCTGACGCGGCTGCCGGGACAGCGGGCTCTCTGGCGAGCGCGACGCCGCCACGCTACATCGGCCGCGACACATGGACGATCACCCTGTTCCCGCACGGCTCGCCCTACTCCGGGGTCCAGCAGCACCTGCTCGCGAAGCTGCGTGCGCTCGCACGTCCATACGGTGCGCTGGTCGGCGGCGCAAGCGCCTACTTCGCCGATCAGAAGACGGCGATTGCTTCTCGCATACCGCTCACCCTGGCGATCCTGATTCCGATCACAGCGGTATTCCTGTTCCTCATGACGGGCTCGATCGTGATCCCGATCAAGGCGCTCATCATGAACATGCTCAGCGTGAGCGTTGCCGTGGGACTGCAAGTCCTCATCTTCCAGGACGGACACTTCTCGGGTCCGCTTGGATTCGCGCCGATCGGCGGCCTTGAAGAGTCGAGTCTCGTACTGATGATCGTGCTCGCGTTCGCACTCGCCACCGACTACGAGGTCTTCGTGCTCGGGCGCATCAAGGAGGCGCACGACAGCGGCCTGAGCAACCGCGAGGCGATCGCGCTCGGCATCGAGCGCACCGGACGCATCGTGACCGCCGCCGCGCTGCTGTTCTGCGTGGCGATCGGCGCGCTCGTGACATCCGACCTGTTCTTCACCAAGCAACTCGGCCTCGGCGCCGCGCTCGCCGTCGCTGTCGACGCAACCATCGTCAGGGCGCTGCTCGTACCCGCGCTGATGACGCTCATGGGCAACTGGAACTGGTGGGCGCCACTGCCCCTGCGCCGCCTTCACGACCGCATCGGGTTGCGCGAGCCAGCCTCAGCCGGGCGCCAGAGCCCAGTAGCCACTCGCGAATGATCGGCGAGGAGTGGACCAACAACGAGTGCGTCGCTCGCTACCTGAACCGGGCGGATGGACTCCCGCACCGCGCAGAGGGAGAGAGCGTTCTGCTCGAACAGGTTCCTGGGAACGCTCATCGCGTCCTTGACGTCGGGACGGGGGACGGGCGCCTACTCGCGATGCTCCAGGCCGATCGGCCCGACCACCGAGCTGCACGGAAGCCTCGACATCTTCGAGCTTGTCCTTCCCTCTCGTCACGTTCACGAGATGACCCCGCGCACAGCCGGGTCGCGTCAGGGGTGCTCGTCCTGCACGGCAAGCTGATCGCCGGCCCGGTCGAGCGCATCAGCGAACTGACCACTGGAGACTACGTCTCCTTCCCCGCCGACACACCACACGTCTTCGAGGCCGGCCGAACACCAGTACGCGCCCTGATCATCGCGTACACACCAGCCTGACCGGAATCGGTGCGCCGCCGAAACAGCACCCTGTTCAGCGATCCGCCATCAATGGTGCCAGCACATCGCGCAGGTCCTCAGTATTGATTACATAGGTCGCCACCGCCCGAGCATCCGGCGTTGCATTCAACGCGATCGACATGCCCACACGGCGAAATAGTGGAACATCCGAGCGGGAGTCACCGATTGCGGCGACCCGAAGCCCGCTCCGCGCGGCGGCTGAAATAGGTAGATAGGCATCGTGGAAGTCTCGCTCGACGAGTGCTTCATCAGGAGGGCGTGTCCGGCCGAAGGCGGCCTGCTTCAAGGCCAGCACACACGCCGCGTTGGCGCAGCGCAGCCGCGGGGAGTGATAGCCACCGAAGTCGCGTCCGCAAGCGCGACCTCCAGAGCCGCGGCGCCGACGACCACAACGGAGTCTCTGAAGGGACTGAGCACCTCAGCTGCGTCGCCGAGGAGCTGCGCCTGCAGCTGCGAACTAGCGCCTTCGCCGTGCGGCCCGCGCGGGACAAGGCTCCACAGTCCGCGCGCTGGCATGACTCCCGTCCACAAAGCTGAACTGGGCGGCGAACGGGAAGCCGCCCTTCGGGCAGCTGTCCGGCAGCAGGAACCCCGGCGGTTGGTAGACGATCGTCCTGCCTTCGAGCGGCCTGAAGTAGATCACTCCGATGGGGCCGAGCGTGGCGCGTAGGCGCACGATCGAGACGTCGGGCGCTCCGGGGACGCTCGGAATCAACGGGACGTAGATAGACACCTGCCCGCCGTACGGCGGCGGTGCGGGGAGCAGCGCGCCTGCGAACACCGCGCTCGTGTTGAGCGGAGTCGTGCCGGCGGCATCGAACAGCAGCGAGATGTGCCCTTCTTCATCTGGCGCCCGCAGGATCGTGAACGGGACCGGCTCGCCGACGACGTCCGAGCCGAGCGAGATCTCGGCGGTCGCTGAGCCGAAGCCCATGATCGAGTTCTGCTGGCATCCCGAAACGCCGGATGCTTCGAGCTGGGCCGCGGTGCAGGTGACGAGCCCGAGGCGGCTGAAGGCGATTCCGAGGCTTTCCGGGTAGCTCAAGCTGACAGCGGTCAACGCGGGGGGAACCTCTCCACCGGGGCCGGCGATCCGAAAGCCGAAGCGCAGCGTCGTGCGGCCACCCAGCCGCTCGGGTTCGAAGGCGGCGCGGAGGCTCGTCGATGGCGCGCCGCTCGCCGCGGCTGTGGTCCTGGCCGATGCCGCCGCATCCGCCGCGGCTGTGGTCCTGGCCGATGCCGCCGCATCCGCCGCGGCCAGGAGGCACGTGCCGCCGAGGACGGCCGCGAGGACGATCGCGCGGGCGGCGAATGTCGAACGGCTCACCGGCGACTCTCAGTACGAGAGCGTGCCGGTGGTTTGAATGACCAGGGCGTAAGCTTTGCTTTCGCGGTCGAACGTGCCGTAGAGCCCGGTTTGCCCCCGGGCATGGGCGTAGCGGCCGGTACCCCCGGTAACCACGAGCGAGCCCTTGAAGCTTTCATAGCGGCCCGAGCCGTGCGGCGTCGCGGTCCCGTGCCCGGTGATCGTCCCGACGCCATGGACGGAGATCGTGAAGGTGCCGCTGATCGTCGCGCCAATGTTCACGATCGCGCGCATCCTGCCCGGGATCGTGCCCGTCGTCTTGCCCGCCTCGATCAGGTTAGATCCCGAGACGGAGACCTTGTATAGATGGGCAGTGTCGGTCGCCTCCAGCGTGCGCGCGATCGCGGCGGGCGCCGCGCTCCCGAGCACGCTCAGCAGAACGACGATTGTTGGCGCCCCGATCCTCCAGTGCTTGAGACTTCCGATCATGCGCTACTCCTCTCTCCTGGGAACAGTTGTAACACCCTCAGCCTCGTCGTGGTGCGGTTCGGCCACCGTCTGCGCTCGTCCGCCGAAGTGCCGCGTGCGCTCGCCGAACTCCTGAAGGCATTCCTCCAGCGCCTCGCGGCTGAAGTCGGGCCACAGCTCGTCGCGGAACACGATCTCCGAGTAGGCGGCTCGCCAGAGCACGAAGTTCGACAGCCTGTGCTCTTTGCCGGTTCGGATCAGCAGCTCGGGGTCGTGCATGTCCGGGGCGTACAGCAGCCGCCCGAACTCCTCCTCGGTATCTCCGGAAAATCGTCGCGCGGCGTCGAGGATCTCGGCGCGGCCGCCGTAGTTGAAGGCAATGCACAGCGTGATCCGGCGGTTTGAGTCGGTCAGCGCCTGCGCCTTGTCCATCTGCTCGAGCAGGTGCGCGGGGACGCCCTCGCGGCGGCCGATGAAGCGCATCCGCACGCGCTCCTCGTGCAGTTCGGGGGTCTCTCGCGCGATCCGACTCGCCATCATCGAGATCAGCCCGTCGACCTCCGCTCGAGGGCGCGACCAGTTCTCGGTCGAGAACGAGTACACCGTCAACTCCTCGATACCGAGCTCGGCGGCGTCGCGCAAGCGGGCCTTGAGCGTGTCGGCGCCGGCGTCGTGTCCCTCAGTGGGGGAGAGTCCGCGGGCGTGCGCCCAGCGACCGTTGCCGTCGGTGATGATCGCAACGTAACGCGCCACGCTAGACATCGCCTGCACCGTGAGGACCGGAATGGGGCACTCGCTGATCGCCGTAGTACTGGACCTGGTCCACGAGCCGCATGTTCCCTGCTCTATCAGTCATTGAGCGCGAACATCGGGTCGACATGGGCGGCGCGCCAGGCGGGGCCCGCCACGAGTGCCAGGACGGCGGCCATCACCACCAGGAAGATCTCGAGCGGCCTGAAGCTGGCGGCCGGGCTGGCGACGGGGAAGCCGGTGATGTGTTTCAGGTAGGCGTCGATCACGACCTGGCCGTAGATCCCGGCGACCGCGCCGGTGAGGCAGCCGCCGAGGAGAATCAAGGCCGACTCGACGAGCAGGACGGGCCACAGCCGCCGAGGCTTTGTGCCGGCGCGCTGCAGTCTCGCGAGCGATGCGCGGCGCTGCCACACGGCTGAAGTGCCGGCCGTCGCGAGCGCGAAGATCGCCGCGATCAGCAGCAGCGTTGAGATTTCCCCGAGCTGGCCGAGCCCTTCGGCGGCCAGCGCGTCGATGCTCGCTGCGCGGCTGGGAGCGGTGGCCACTTCCAGACCGTTTCCAGCTCCCGCCCGCCCGTTTTGAGTTGCCGCCCGGGCGTTTTGAGCTCCCGCGCGCCCGTTTTGAGCTCCCGCTCGCCCGCCCCCAGCCAACGCGCGGGCGATGGCGCGCCGGGCCACCGCGGTGTTCGTGCCGGGACGCAGATCGACGCCGAGCGCGGTGGGCGCCGCCGGGCCGGTGGAGGGGCCGGTGGAGGGGCCGGTGGAGAGGTGGGTGGGGGTGGTTGGGGCCCAATATTTGCTGTAGTCGGCCGTGCTCATGAAGATCACACCCGGGGGCCAGGAGAGGTTGGTCGTGGTCGCGGCGATCCTGAAGCCGGCTTGCCCACTTGGGGTCGGCAGCCTGAGCGTGCCCCCGACGCCGACGTGCTCAACTTCCGCGATCTGTTTGGAGACCGCGATCCAGCCGCCTTCCCCGAGCCGCGCGATCGCCTGGCTCGCGTTGCCGTCGGTGATCTGACTGCGGAGCACGTCGCTGGCCGCCCCCGGCGGCCGCGCGATCACCCACACGCGGCGGGGGCGGGTGGGATCCAATTCCAGAAAGCCACCCTGGAAGACATTGACGTGCTCTACGCCTGGAACCTGGGCGATGCGCGCGGCCTGCCCGTCTTCGATGAAATCGCTCGTCGCTTGGTTATCGCCGGGGTTGGTCACCCAGATGCTCGCGTCGGCGGAGTAGCTGTGGGCAAATTCGTGGATTCCACGAAGAAGGTCGTTGCGGGCGCCGCCCAGCGCGACGCTGCCAAACAGCGCGACGGCGCCGGTGGCGGCAAGTGCGAGCGTGCGCAGCGTGGTGGCTTTCAGCGGTGTGAGCGCGACTTCGAGGATGTGCAGCCGCTTGTAGGAGTCGCTGAGCGCACTCGCGAGGCGCAGCACCCCAACGAACGCGAGCGGCACGGTGCAGACGGACGCAAGCGCCAGCACCGCGCACGCGAGCAGCGCGAGTGAGGGCGCGAACACGAACAGCGCGGTCGCGAGCACCAGCAGGATCGCGGCGGCCAGCGCGAGGCGGCGCTGCGCCCGGGCGCTGAGCGCGTTGCCCGGCACGCCGCCCTGTGCGTAGACGGCGTTGAGCCCCTCGCCGCCGCGTAGGTCGAGCAGCGGGACCGCCGAGGCTACGCACGTGGCGAGCACCCCCCAGACAAACACGAGCAGGATCGTCGAGCCGGCAATGTTGGTGGTATTGCCGAGCGTGAATGCCTCGGCGAGATAACCCGTGGACTGGTGGAAGACGCCACGGGAGAGCAGGTAGCCGCCGAGGACACCGACGGCGGAGGCGGCGATCGCGAGGAACAGGGCCTGGCTTGCGAGCATCTGGACGATGGCTGTGCTGCGCGTGCCCGTCACACGCAGCTTGGCAATCGTCTGGCGGCGCTCGGGGGCGGTCAGGAGCAGCGCGGTGAACGCGAGCAGCAGCCCGATCAGGGTGCTGATCGCGGCGAAGAAGTCGCTCGCCTGGTTTGCCGGCCCCAGCGCTTGCTTCAGGGTCGCGACGTCCTGGTCGGCCGCCGCGACATCGAGCTTTCCGCCGGCGACCGTCTCGAGCTCGGTGCGGACCTTGGCTTCGTGCCCGGGTGCCACCTGCACGAGGATGCGCGAGACGCGGCCCGGCAGGCCGGCCAGGCGCTGCAGGTCCGCCAGCGGCATGACCGCCACGTGCGCCCCCGAGAGCGCGCCGAAGGCTTCGGGACCCAGTACGGCGGAGACTCGAATTGGGATCGCCGCTCCGCGCAGGTCGAGCGTCAGGAGCGCGTGCGCCGCGCCCAAATCGAGCGCCTCCGCCGTTGCTCGCGAGACTCCGAGACCTCCTGGCGAGAGCGTCGTGAGCGGCAGCTTGAGGGCCAGTTCGTCGAGCACGACGAGGCTGGTATCCGCTCCCGCGAGGTCGACGCCGACCTGCTTGCCGACCCAGCCGTTCCGGCTGTCTGCCCCCGCGCGAAGCGTCGCGGTCTGTTCGAGAATTGGCGCGGCCTGCTCGACCCCGGGGAGGTGTTCGACGCGCGCGAGCAGTCCTTCTCGGAAGCCGTCGGCGCCGCGCGCGCGTAGCTGGAGGGACGCCGGGCCGATCACCGTGTGGACGACTTCGCCGGCGGAGCCCGCGATGCTCGAGCTGGCGATCGTGCTTGCCAGCACGAGCGCCACGGCGATCGCGACGCCGGCGCCGGCGAGCAGCTCCTGGACCGCATGGACGCGCAGGCGTCTGCGGTACAGGTAGACCACCATCGAGGCGGGCATCAGGGCGCGCGCTTTCACGGGCTAGGGGATTCGCGCAGCGTGCCGTCGCGTAGCTGAAAGCGCCGGCCGGCGAGAGCCGCGGCCTCGGGGTCGTGCGTTACGAGCAACACGCAGGCGCCGGACTCGTGTGCGATCTCGCCCAGCAGCTCGACGATCTCGAGGCTTGCGGTGCTGTCGAGGTTGCCGGTCGGCTCGTCGGGGAGGATCAGCTTCGGCTCGGTCGCGAGCGCGCCCGCGAGCGCGACGCGATGGCGCTGGCCCGCGGAAAGCTGCTCGGGGGTGTGCTCGAGGCGATCCGCCAGGCCGACGCGCTGCAGCCATGGGATCGCGCGGGCCTTCGCCTCGCGCCTGCCGACGCCGCCGAGCATCAGATCCATCGCCGCGTTCTCGACCGCGGACACATGGGACATCAGCCTGGTGCTCTGGGAGACGAAGCCGACTTCCCGCATGCGGAAGTCGCACGCCTGATCGTTCGAGAGCGAGCCGACATCCCGTCCGGCGAAGCGGATCGTGCCTTCGTCGGGTTTCAGCAGCGCGGCGATCAGCAGCAGCAGCGTCGTCTTGCCCGAGCCCGAGGGGCCCTGCACGGCGACGATCTCGCCCGCTGCGATCGTCAGGCTGATGCCGTCGACCGCGGGCACCTGCTCGCCCGCTTCGCGGTAGCGCTTGACCACCCCCTCCAGCTCAAGCATCGGCGTCTAGGAATACCTGTGTTGGTGTCGTTAGAGGCTCGGTAGAGCCTGTGCTCACGCGCTGGCCTCCGCGAGCAGCTGGTGAACGGAGGGGAGCTCGGGATCGACACTGCCCGCCAATACACCATCGCGGATAAGCAGCTTACGGTCTGCGTTTGGGAACTCGGTTGACTCGCCGACGCTCATCAGGACCGCGATCCCGTCGTCGGCGAGCGAGCGCAGGAGCTCGAGGATGCCCTCGTGCTCCGGGGGATCCACACCCGTGACGGGCTCGTCGATCACCAGCAGCGCCGGTTGCAGTACGAGCGCTTGCGCGAGGCCGACGCGCACGCTCTCGGCGCCGTCGAGCTCGTTGAACGGGTACCCGGCGCAGGCGGCGGCGCCGACGCGCTCGAGGGCTGCTCGCGCGCGCGCCTGCGCATCGGAGTGGCGGACGCCGCGGATCCGAGGGGCGAGCATCAGCTCCTCCAATACGAAGCCCGCTTCGCGGTCCGCGCTTGCGCGGGAGCAGTAGCCGATCCCGTCGCCGAGGGCGCTCGAGTCCGGAGGAGCCAGCTCTGCACCGGCGAAACGCACGACTCCCGAGTCTGGCGCCTGGATGCCCGCGGCGATCCGCAGCAGGGTGGAGCGGCCGGAGCCTCGCTCGCCCAAGATCGCGACGAGTTCGCCCGCGTGCAGCGACATCGAGAGATCGTCGAGCACCACGCGCTCGGAGCGCGCATCCTGGTGGCGCTTGCAAACCCGCTCCAAGGCGAGCAGGGTCATCCGTCGATGCTCGCGTCGAGCTCGCGGCGCGCGTAGGTGGTCCACTTCAGCGCGAGTCCCGTTTCCAAGTCCTTCGCGTGCTCGGCCAGCCCGCGCGCGAGCACAGACGCGCCGTCAGTCACCGGCGGCGCGGCCCTGCGCTCTGAGAGCAGGTGCTGCTCATAGCGGTCGATCACGACGAGCGCGTCGCGAGGGGGAAGCGCCCCCACCAGGAGCGCGAGGAGCTCCACGCACCGGCCTTCCTGGGTGACCTGGGTGATCAGCCAGTCCCGGTAGCCGGGCACGGCCGCGGCGAGCGCTCGGTAGCGCGTCTTTGGCTGGCCCGGGTAGCGGGTGGTGGGCTTGTGCGCCTGTGCGGGGAGGGCAATCTCGGAGGGCAGGACCTCGATCAGTCCCCGCTCCTCCAGGGCGTCGAGCCCTTTGTAGATCTGCGCTTGGCAGGAGAGCACGATCAACTTTCCGTAGGTGCGCCCGAAGCGATGGTAGAGCTCATAGCCGTAGCCCTGACGCTCGATCAGCAGACCCAGCAGCCCCCAGTTCACCTCTGAGCGCATCGCGAAGGTGCGCCGCTCGCTGCCGTCTATGAGGTCCCTCGCTCCCATCTCCGCCAACAGCGTACCTCAAGAACGCCCCGATTCACAAGGCCAGGCTGCCAGTCCTAATGACATTGTCAGTAGTGACATTGTCAGTAACTCACAATGGAAGCGCTGACAACGTCACTTGCGCAGCGCCCGAACCGGCGCCATGATGCGAGCAGGAACTTTTTGGAGAGAGGACCACCGCTTCTTTTTCGCCGGGTCGGCGGAGAGGAGGGGGAGGAGAATCAGGAGGAGAGGCATGGGAGAACCAAGGCCGATGAGGTGCCAAGCAAGCGGCGAGAGAGCCGTGATTTCGCATGAGCATGACCCCAACCTAACACGAACACATGTTCGCGTCAAGGGGTCTCGGCCAGAAGTTACAAAGCTGGCACATTCGGCGCGCTCCGCGTCACGCTCGGGGTGGGTGGTCAGTCAATCTCCCGGAGCCTGTCCGAGCGCCACCACCCCCTCTCCGGTGGCGCTCGCAGAGGACCCGACGGGAGTCCCCTCTCCCTGTGTCTCTCCACGGGGGTCGTGGTGCACCCTCGCCGCGGCCCCTGTGAAGGGGCGTTCCAGCCGCCCGGCAACGGTCAGTCGTCGCCGATCGCATCATTCGGCTACCGCGGCCGTCGCGACATCGCTTACCGCGCTGCCAAGGTCGAATCATTCGAGTATGGCGGCGCTTGCTCGACCAACCGACGCCAGCCTGAACCTGAATCTTGCCCGTCCTCCTCATAACCCATGGAGGGCGGTCAGGGGGGCTTTGGCGTTAGCACCCTCTCGCGCCTGGTTCCCAGGGCGTCGCGGCACACGACCCGGCCGCGGCGCCCATCTTTCTTTCAGCGAGGTGGCTGACGGGGCAGAGGACCAGTTGGCCGCTTTGGCCAGCAGTTTCTCGTACTCCGCGGTGCCGTCGACGCATTGGGCCTCGAGTTCTTCACCCCAACGCCCCTCCCCGCCCGAGCGGGAGCTCTCGTGTCCTGCCGCCAAGTCCGCTGTCTCGGACGCGGGCTCGTCGCGGCGCGCGGTGAGTATGCCGGCGCGCGCGTTCAGGCCGACGTTGCGCACACACAAGGTGTTGGCGGCGGTCGCGGAGCGGCCGGGCGCGAACAACCGTCAGGTCGGGGTCGCGGCCGGTGTTTCCGATCAGGGTCAGATGTCGCGGCTGCTGGCGCGCCTGGGGGGGCTTGGGTTGCTCGAGAACCGGGGTACTCGGGAGCTGGGTGCTCCCTACGAGTGGCATCTGACTGTTCGTGGCGAAGAGTCTTTGCGTGCGGGCGAGTCTGCGGGGAGCACTGCCTGATGTTTGGTTCTCAGCGTCGCTCAGGTGCTTCACGCGGCGATGTGATCCGCCCCGCGAACCTGGTGTTCACAGGCTCGTTCGTAGAGCGTCTCGGGCGCCATGTCGAGGCCGTTGGGCCAGACGATGGTGCCGACTTCGGAGTCTACGTAGACCTTGGCGAAGTAGTTGGGATCAGCGAGCGGCGCGAATACGCGACGCCAGTTGCGCCCGGTGAAGTCGACGTCGCCGACGAGGCCGTCCTTGAAGGTCAGGCGGATCTTGTGCGGGCCGATGACCTCAACCGCGGTTACGGGTATGAGCTTGTACATGACGGTCATGGTAGCGGGTCGATCGGCTTAAGTTGTGCTTCTTCTGCGACCAGGTTCCAGTCAGCGTTCAGCTCGTCGAAGTGCAGCTTTGCCCAGCGTTTGACCAGGCGACGTTGCCGCCAGGGCAGAACGCCGACGATGGGCCTGCCGGTGAGGTCGAAGGAGGCCCAATGTCCAGCGTAAGCGGCATGAAAGTGCGGACGATGGTGATGACCCTCGTCCCATCTTCAGCAGTAAGGCCTCGGCTGACAGCCGCCGGCTCGATCAATCACGCCTCAACAGCTGGGGCTCGTTTTAGGGAGGCCGCATCGTGTTGAGTAGAGTTCCGGTTTCACGTCGCTATGTTCGCGTTGTCCTGACGGTCCTCTGTACGGTTACCGGTGTCCTTGGGCTCTCGGGGGCCGCCGCCCAGGCCGCGCTCGTTCATCCTCTCTTGGGCTCGTTTGGGTCGTTTGTCGATGTTGCGGGTGTCGCGGTGGATCAGGGCAGCGGGGATATGTATGTCCTTGATGCTGGCACGGGGTCGGTCTTGAAGTTCGACGCGACCGGCAATCCGGTGGCTTTCTCCGAATCTGGGACCAACGTGATCGAAGGTGTTGGCGGGTCTGGCAACGGAGAATCTGAGATCGCGGTGGACAACTCTACCGGACCGGATGCCG
>DATCFG010000140.1:0-6621 GCA_036509655.1 Solirubrobacteraceae bacterium
CAACACCGGAAAGGGCAATGTCGCCAACAGCCTCCTGCATTTCGGGCAACGCTACTACGACCCAACCACCGGCCGCTGGACCCAGCAAGACCCGGAGGACCGCTTGGGCAGCGCGACTCGAGGCGACCGGTTCCTGTTCGCAGACGACAATCCAGTTGACGAGAGTGACCCGAGCGGTCGCCTGAGCTTGGGAGAAGCTTGGGAATATGTGGAAAGCAGCGCGGAAACTGCTTATGATCACCCTGAAGATGCGGTTGCTTGTTCCACGCTCGTGTATGCTTCAGGCGTGTGCGAAGAATGGGTTACTCCGGAAGAAGCCGAATAGTCGCCGAGCCACAATCTAACAGGAAGGCTAGTATGCAGGCACATGAGTTAGGCGTAGTGATGGCTTCGAGCACGAGTCACGTGTTGATTGTGATTGCGGGCATAATTATCATCGTGTTTGCGAGGGGCTTTTGGGTTTTTACCCGGAAAGGTTAGGACCAGTCCTGGCGGGGTGTTTCGAACATGACCTCGTTCACCGACGCGGGCGGCCACATCGCTAGCCAACGAAACACCAACCTATGAATAATCCAAGTTGATCACGCCTCGCCCTGTACTTCTCTGTGTTGCCGTAAGCTCCATGCTGGGCTGCGGAGTGGCTCTGGGCGGCTGTGGAAGCACTAGCACCAAGACAGTTCGAATTAATAATGGCTCAATGGAACCGACCTATCACACCGGAGCGCTCATCCTCTTCCGCACTGAAAAGTCAACACCGAGAATTGGTCAAGTCATTCTCTTCCATCCGCCGCGGGGGGCTTCGGAGAAGGAATACAATCCGATGTGCGGACTCGCGCCCCATCCTCCTCCTCACGGTGGAGGAGCCGCCTGCTCCGCACCCGTAGCCACTCCCGCAACCGAGAAGTTTGTCAAGCGTATTGTTGCCGGTCCTGGTGACGTTATCTCAATCCGCGAAGGGCACGTCACACTTAACGGCCGCCGCGAGCCGGACTCCTACATCAAACCCTGCAGCAATAGCGCCGAGTGTGACTTCCCCACGCCAATCAAGATCCCGCCGGAACACTGGTTTGTAATGAATGATAACCGCGGGGAAGCCAACGACAGCCGTTCCTGGGGACCCATACCGACGTCGTGGATAATCGGGCACCTAAACTAAGGCTGCTAGGGTGACAGCCGCGCGTCCCGCTATCTTTTGCTGCGCGTCTTGAGACTACCTTCCACTCCGGGGCAAATTTGGGCGTGCGTCGCCATTGCGGTAGTGGGACTTGTACTTCTGCTGGTCACGCAGCGAGCTGGCACAGTGCTTCTCCTCGGCGGCAGCGGCTTTGCCATCGCAGGACTGTGGCGACTCAAGAGGCGCAGTTGAGCAGCTCGATGGCCGACAAGGAGATGTTGGCGGGCTTTGATGCCGTGATCGCGCGGTCAGACGGGCTAGCGCGGACGGGAGCTTCGCGCGTTGCGTATCGCCACGACCGTCATCAGAAGAAATCTTCAGGGCGGCGAGATCCCGACTCACGTCTACATGGAGACCAAGGAGCGAGCCTCAGTCGTGGCGTTTGCGGCGAGGTGTCCAAGCGCGAACGAGGAGTCGGAGGCACAAACTCTAGCTTTGGCCGACAAGTACAGTGGGGAGCACCTTGCTCGGCTTGACCCGCGCCCGTGCCTGTCCTCCTGCATGGGTTCCACAATGCGGAGAGCGGATGAAGGGATTCGAACCCTCGACCTTCGCCATGGCAAGGCGACGCTCTAGCCAGCTGAGCTACATCCGCGCGACTGCGCCATTCTAGCCCGCCGAGCCTGCGTGTGTTGCTCCGTGCGGTGTCGGACACACTGCCGGGCAGCGATGGGCGGGATGGTCAGGCGGCTTCGTCAAGCTCGTCGTCCTTGAGGCGGAAGGCGCTGGACAGCAGCCGTGCGTCGTCGGCGCGGCTCTTGTGGTGCAGGTAGCGCATCGTCGTCTTGATGTCGGCGTGGCCCATCCACGCTTGGACCTGGACGATCGAGGCGCGGTTGATCGCCAGCGAGCCGAAGGTGTGGCGCAGGTCGTGGAAGCGCAGGAAGCGCAGCCCGGCTCGCTCGAGATCGGCGATGTAGCGACGGCGCAGCGCCGAGCCGTCGATCAGTTCGCCAGCCTCGCCGGCGAACGCCGGGTCCTTGGGCTGGGTGTAGCGCTCGCGCTCCTTCAGGCCCTTCAGGACATCGGCCACGTCGTCGACCATCGGGACGGTGCGAGACTTGCGTGACTTCGGCAGCCCGCGCTCGCGGAGCGTGACGTTCTCCCACACGCGGATCGAGTGGTTCTCGAAGTCCACGTCCTCCCACAGCAGCGCGATCAGCTCGCCGCGTCGAAGTCCACTGAAGGCAGCCGTGAGATACAGCACGCCGTCCTGGGAGTCGCTTGCCTTGGCGACGAGCTTGCGGACCTCCTCCGGGGAGTAGAAATCGAAGCGTGCGGCGTCGTAGGATTCGCGCAGCTTCTCCACGTCCCTGACGGGGTTGCTCAACAGGCCGTGCTTGCGCACGGCGTACTCGAAGACGCCGTGCAGGATTGCCAGCAGCTTGTTGGCGTTACGCCGGCTCAGGTCGTGCTCGGTGACCTGCTCGTCGCGCCAGCGTTCGATGCGGGCGGAGCTGATCGACTCGATCCGCAGCGTCCCGAACGTCGCGATCAGGTGGTGGTCGAGCACGGAGCGGTAGTCACGCTGGGTGTTCAGCGACCAGTCGCGCTTGAGCTTGCCCGAGCTGTACCAGTCCTCGGCGACGTCCCTGAACGTGACCCCGGTGCGCCCCTGCGCCGCGGCGCCACGACGCGCGTCGACAAGGATCGCGTCAAGCGCAGCCTGCGCGTCCTTCTCACGCAGGAACCCCGGCGCGGGCTGGCCGGATGCGCTCCAGTCCTTGCCGAGCCGCTTTTCGTGCTGGCCGGTCGCATCGCGCCACTTGGCGTACCAGACACCGCCGCGCTTGCCGGAGCGCAGATGGGTATGGCCGGAGACTGAGATGGGAGGAGACATGCTGGAGCGCCTTTCGTTCAGTGACCTGTCCGAGCCCTCTGCATCACTGAGATAGTGCGCAACGGGCGATTCTCGGGCTTTCTCATTCCTCCAGCATACAAGCGGGATCGGCGGAACTTCTCCCAAACTTTCTCCCCAAACTACTCAGCGCAGCTTGAAGCTACCCGCTCTATTTTGGCTCTAAAAGGGGCTTTCAGCGCTGATATCTTCTCCCGTGGCGAATTGCCATGCAGAAGGTCGAGGGTTCGAGTCCCTTCATCCGCTTACCTAAACCCCCTGGAAACAGGGGGTTTTTTGTTTGGGTGAGCACGGGGCAGGGGAACTTTGTCACGAGTTTTTGTCACGAAACGGGTTTGCAGGGACGGCCTCGAAAGCGCGGCACCGAGCTCGTGCCGCGCCTGGAACTCCTCCGCGTCGTGCCCTACCATGAAGCTCAAGGAGTCGGCCCAAGCGGCCGACTTCCCTTGATCGCGGGCAGTACGGCCCGGTGGAGGACGTAGTCGCCGTCGAGCTGGGTGACGCGGGTGAACCCTGCTCCGGTGATGAGTCGTACCGACTGGGTGTTCTGCTCGGCGGCGATGGCGACGATCCGCTCATAGCCCTCGCGGTCCGCGTAGCGGACCGTCTCTTCGAGCACCGCTACGCACAGGGGACGGGACGGCTCCTGTCTCAGCCACCCACCCTGGACATCCTCGTGGACGGCGAGCACGACGAGGTCGGCCGTCTGCGAGTCGTGTGCCTGTACAACCGAGACGGCGATCAGTCGATCCTTCTCGTCCTCGAAGAGCAAGACCTTCGTCCTGTGGATGATCGCCGCGGGCGTGCCCAGCACCGACGCTGCTCGGTGGATGACCTTGGCCGCATCCTGCACGTACCACGGGCGGTGTCCGCAGCGAAACGCCCGGATCGCCTCGGCGTCGTCTCCTCCCGCGAGACGAACCGTCGGCGGCGCGAGCGGCTTGCGAGCCACGGCGGCTAACGCCAGGCCAGTCCCGGGCCGATCAGCGCCAGTGGACGAGCACTCCCGGTGCGATCGAGCAGGTCGCCCAGGCTGGCCGGCAGTGGCGGGCGAAGATCGCCGAACGGGTCAGCGCGCAGCTCCGCGACCGGCACGTCCGACCACGCGGGCTCGACCACCGTCCACAGCGCGCCCTCTCCGAGCGACTCCACGCGCACACTCAACGGGCTGCCGAGAGCGACTCCATCGGGTGGGAGCGCCGACGCCGGGAGGGTATAGCGCTCGTTCTCGCCGGAGAGGATTTCCGCTGTCTCGCCGTCGACGCGCACGACCGTTCCCACGATCGTGCTCACACCGATGTCGGCCAGCGATTTCTGTAGCGCACGCCGAGCCTTGGCGACGCTGCGTGCGAGCGCATCGGCCGGACGGCGATCGCTGCGTACGACGCGCCCGTAGATACCGTCGAGGTCCAGCTCGCCGACATCGTTGGGCGTTTCATGCTTCGCGACCTCCGCCAGACGCAGCGCCGGCCGGCTTGTCTCGATCTTCCCGGCGCGAACCGCCAGCCGGCGAGCGAGATCGGGGCGCTGCTTGCGATACGCCGTCGCGGCGTCGCGGTTCAGGGCGCAGAACGCCGTCACGGTGCCGTTGACATGGCCCCCACGGCGCGGCTTGACCTCGATGCCGCCAGTGATGAAGCCATCCCGCTTGAGGCGGCGAAAAGCGCTGTCTCCCGCCCGCCCCGCCGGGTCCAGCGCGCGCAGGATCTCATCCCTGGAGAGCAGAGGACGCTCGGTCAACATGCCCGGAGCATAACAGCTCTGACACGTCATTTCAACGGCTCAGCACTCCACTGAAAGCCGACCCTCCCCCGCGTTGGGCTGGAGGTTGGCTGCGCTGGGCGCTCCAGCGGTCGCTCCAAAAGTCGTTGGCCGTTTCGGGACGGTCAGGGTCATAGGGGGGAGCAAGCAGGGGGTGGGCGTCAATTCGTTGGGCGCGCGCGGTTCACGCGTGGAGAATGCCGGCCGGGAGCAGGCGCTCAAACGACTCGCGCGTCTGAAAGTAGCTGGAGTGGGTGCGCTTGATCGTCTCGAGTGAGTCGGCGCTCAGCAGGACCACCTCCACGTCGGAGCGACCCCGGGCGTCCTGCTCGGCCTGCTCATACGCCTCCAGCGCGGCGTCGTAGTCGGTGCCGTAGGACCGAACATCGGCGTGAGACGACGGGATGTCATAGACGATCAGGAAGTGCTTAATGTCCGCTGGGCTCATGGCTTGGTCCTCTCTCTGCCAGGCAGGGTCTCCCTGATCTTCGCATACTGCTCGTTGAGTTCCGCCTCCAGTTCCTCGGGGATCGTCTCGCCTCGATCCAGGAACGCAAAAGCTTCGGAAACGGCGACGTAGTACGCATGGATCTCGGCGGCACCTGCCCCGAACTTGAGCCCGACCCCGATCTGCCGGCCGTCCTCCTCGACCTGGTTTGCCCAGGCATCCTGAAGGACGGTACGCAGTTGCACCTCAACCGGGTAGCCGCCGCGGCGAACGATCAGGTGCAGCGCCCGGTAACCCGAGGGCTTCGGTTCGGCGATGTAGTCCCGGACCCGGACGATCGTCCACGTCTTGCGCAGGCGGCGGCTCACCGCGTACACGTGGGGCAGGCTCGGCAGCAGGGCGCGGACGCCACCGATGTCCTGCATCTGCGTCACCTGCATCCGAGGCTCGCGCGCGAGCTTGTCGATGATCGTTGTCCACCGCTTCAATCGCTGGGCGACCTCGATCCGACCGCCGATGCGGCCGCCCTCCTTCTCCACGTGGTAACGAAGGTTTGCGGCGACGTTCGAGAGCGGTCGCGCGTGCAGTGTCCGCCACCACCTCACCGCCCTGAAGGCAAGGACGATCTCCTCCACGTCAAGTTCTGTGGATGCCCGATCAGCGCCCGGGGGCGACGCCGCCTCCATGACCCCCAGAAGGAGCCGGCCAGCCCGATTGACCTGGCCCTTGGAGAAGGACTCGACAGCAGGCTGCGTCTGCTTGGCTCGCTCTGGGCTCATGAAGGCAGCCTACGGCCTGCTTGCGATGGCATGGCGCCCCTGTCGACACCTTCGGTCGCCGCTACCGAGACAGAGGGTGCGGCCCCGAAGTCGTTGGCCGTTTTGGGGTGGCGGCTCCGATCGCAGGCGCCGAGCTGACAAGGAGGGCGCAGCCCGCCGCCTCCGGTGCACGTAGCGGCGGCCACCGCGCCGCAACCTCTAACGTCGTGCCACAGTCATGCGTGCAGCTCGGGCTGCCACGGCGCCGTGCTCAGGCGGCCGTCAGCGCCTCGGCGAGCGCGTCCGGGGTGACCGCGACGTGCTCGGGGATCGTGATGTTGATGGCGTGGTCGCGTTGCAGCAGCCACTTGGCGTTGATGATCGTGAGTCCGATGACCTCGCCGCGGTCGTTGAAGCGCAGCACATGCCCCTCGGGCGTGGCCTCGCTGTCAGCGGCGGCCTGGCGCTCGCCGGCGTGCAAGCCTCGATCTTGCAGCAAGCGTCTGATTCGGGCCGCTTGCAGTAAGCGGCTGACCGGGCGGCGAGCGGGAGCGGAGGGGCCTGCGCGGTAGTGGTGAAGGCTGCAGGGAGCGCCGTCCGGCTGGTTTGTCGGGGTGATGGG
>DATCFG010000141.1:0-2572 GCA_036509655.1 Solirubrobacteraceae bacterium
GGCGGCGAGGCAGCCGGCGTGCCAGATCCCGGGGATGCTCTGCCCGGGCGGCGTGTCTTTGGCGATGTTCAACAGCGAGGACTCCGGTCAATTCCATCCAGATCGGCTCATACACGCCGATGATGTCGGCGCAGTGAGCGCAGACCAGGTGCGTCTGGTGTTCGTTGGGCCGGATCACGGGATTCTCCTCAGATCCGATCACCAGAATTCCCCACCCCGGTCAGGGCGTAGGACCGCGCGCGGGGAGGCGGCGTAGGCGAGTTCCGTAGGAACGAGCCGTAGTCCGCCTTCCCGCGCGCGGCGCGCGTTCTGTCTGGGGTCCCCCTCACCGTCGTCGGTTCTGACGCGATGACGAGTGAGAGGGACCGGTGGGGATGCTCACACAGGAGAACGACGTGGAGATACATGCTTTGGCTGCGCGCGGCTGGAATCAGTCGGCGATCAGCCGGCACACGGGCCGGGACCGCAAGACGGTCCGCAGGTACCTGGCCGCCGGCGAGGAGCCGTTGGTGCGGGAGGCGGCGGCGAGTTGCCTTGAGCCGTGGCGGGCGTATATCGCGGAGCGGTTCGTCGATGACCCGCATCTGCCGGCCGTGAGCCTGCTGGACGAGCTGAGCTCGGCGGGGTTCGACAGGTCCTATCCGACGTTGGTGCGTGAGTTGCGGCGGACCGCGCTGCGGCCGGTGTGTCTGGTCTGCCAGCAGCGGCGCGGGAACGCGCCGACGACGGAGATCGACCACCCTGCGGGTGAGGAGATCCAGTGGGACTGGCTTGAGCTGCACACGACGCCGTGGGAGCAGCCCGCGTATCTGCTGGTCGGGGCGTTGTCGCACTCCGGCCGGTTCCGGGCCGTGTTCTGCGAGCAGATGACGATCGGGCACTTGGCCGGCGCGCTGCACGAGATCCTGGTCGGGCTCGGCGGCACCAGCCTGGTGTGGCGGGTGGACCGGATGGCGACCGCGGTGATCCCGGACACCGACCGGCTGAACCCGCAGTTCGCGCAGATGGCCAAGCATTACGGCGTCGATGTCGCTGTCTGCCCGCCGTACCGCCCGCAGCGCAAGGGCGTCGTCGAGGCGGCGATCAAGTTCATCGCCGGACGGTGGTGGCGGACCGCGAAGGCCGGGGTGATGCTCGAGGCGCAGCAGTCGCTCGACACGTTCACGGTGAACATCTCCGACCGGCGTGGCCGGCGCGGGAGCACCGTCGGCGAGCTCGGCGACCTAGAGCCGCTGCGGCCGCTGCCAGCGCTCGCCTTCCCGGCCGAGATCATGGTTGAGCGTGTCGCATCGCGCAGCGCGCTGGTCCTGTTCGAGACCAACAAGTACAGCGTCCCGCCCGGCTACGCTCGCCAGCCGCTGAGCGTCAGGGCTCTGGTCGGGGAGCCGTACCTGAGGATCGTGACCGCGACCGGGATCAAGGTCGCTACGCACCGACGCGCCCCGAACGGCGCCGAGCAGACCGTCCGCAGCACCGAACACGCCGTCGCGCTCGAGCGAGCCGTGCTGGACGCGTTCACGACCAAAACCACATGCCGATCGAAGATCAACCGGCCGCCCGGGGACGGGGCGCTCGCCGAGCTCGCCAAGCTCCACGGCCAACCACCGCGCCAGGTCGCGCCGGTCGTGTCACTGAGCGACTACGCGAAGCTGGCGGAGGTGGCGTGCTGATGGGAGCCGACACGATCTACCAGCAGCTCCGCGGCCATCTCGCGTACCTGAAGCTGGGCGCCGCGGCCGACCAGCTGGCACCGGCCCTGGAGGCCGCCGAGCGTGACAAGCCGGGCTACACCCAGTTCCTGCACGACCTGCTCCAAGTCGAGGTCGCCGCGTCAGAGCAGCGTCGGCTCGACGGGCGGATGCGGTTCTCCCGACTCCCCGCCCACAAAACACTCGAGCAGTTCGACTTCACCGCACAACCCACGCTGGACCGCCGACTCGTCGAAGACCTCGCCACCTTGCGGTTCGTCGAGGAGAAGTCCAACTGCCTGCTGATCGGTCCACCCGGAGTTGGCAAGACACACCTGGCTATAGCGCTCGGGCACCGGGCGGTGCACGCCGGCTACCGCGTCTACTACACAACCGCCGCGGACCTCGTCGCCCGCACCTCGCGCGCTGCGATGGACGGACGCTGGGCGAACACGATGCGCTTCTGGGCCGGACCACAGGTCCTGATCATCGACGAGCTCGGCTACCTCCCGATGCCCGGCGAAGCCGCCTCGCACCTGTTCCAGGTCATCAGCCGCCGCTACGAACACGGCAGCATCATCCTCACCACCAACCGCGGGATCGCCGACTGGGGCGCGATCTTCGAAGACACAACCGTCGCGACCGCCGTCCTCGACCGCCTGCTGCACCACGCCAGCGTGCTGTCCGTGACCGGCGATAGCTACCGCATGCGCCGCCACCGCGACGCCATCGCTGCGCTCCGACCCGCGCTCACCGGGCGTGCGCCGGGTGGGGAATTCCCGTGATCACACCTGGGGAATTCTCGTGATCCTTGACAGACCTCGCCGAGCGAGCGTTCGAGGAGGTTTGTTGAGCGCCATCGTTCGCGGTGTCTGAGCGGGTAG
>DATCFG010000142.1:0-9826 GCA_036509655.1 Solirubrobacteraceae bacterium
GCCCGTCCGCCCGCCCGTCCGCGCGCCCGTCCCCTCGCCCGTCCGCGCGCCCGTCCCCTCGCCCGCCGGCACTATCGCCATCGAGCAGCTCGATCGCGAGATCGAGCTGTCCGAGCGCCATCCGTCGCAGCGCCTGGGGCAGGGGCTCCCCGGGCAGTTGGGTGAAGTGGCGCTCGCGCTTGCGCTGGGCCTTGGTCGCACGGCGGGTGCGCTCGGCCTGTGCGAGGGCGACCCCGACCGCCACGGCGACGCTCGCCGCGATCGTGGCCGCGAGCGGCGCAACAATGGATCCATGTCGTCTTCCCTGCCGCCGGCCCCATGGTGGACGGTGCGCCCCGCGGCGAACCGCAAGCCGGCGACGTACCGCTGTCCATTCTGCGGCCATCACCTACCGGCGCTCAGCGAGCACATGTTGATCGCCCCCGCGGGCGACATGCGCCGCCGCCGCCACGCCCACACCGCTTGCGTGCTCGCCGCCCGCGCGCGCGGGGAGCTGCCGCTGCGCGAGGACTGGCAGCGCGCCCAGCCGCGCGGACCGTCGCTGTGGCGGCGGTTGACGGGTCGTGCATAGGGCGGGTGCCCTTGTCGCTCAGCTGCCCCACACCTTGACGTGGGATGGCTCCACGCGGATGATCAGGCGCTGTTCGCCGGGCTTGCGCAGCGGGTACTCGTCGACGTCCATGTACTTCTTCGCCAGCGCGTCGATGTGCTCGTCGGCGCCCTCGTGCGTACGCTCGGCGACCGTCCCGCGGATCTCCACGTACTCATACGGGTTCTCCATGTTCTGAACCGTCAGCGTTACGCGCGGATCGCGCTCGAGGTTGCGCGGCCATGCGCGCCCCTCGGCCGTGTTCAGCACCGGACGCCCGTCCTGCACATCGACCCATACGGGAACGCCGTGCACGGTGCCATCCGCGCGCAGCGTGGCCACATGGCAGAAGTTCTTTCCCTTCAGCAGTTCCTCGGCGCGACCATCGATCGTTGCGCTCATTGGGCGACCCTTTCCTCGTGACGTGTGGTGGTTTTGACCCACACCACGATAGGGCCTTCCTATTCGCGACTGCTCGCCGAGGGGATTGGGCCGAGCGGCACCAGTTTGCCGTTGTTCAGCTGGAAGTGAACAGTCGCGTGGCCGCCGCCGGCGAGCGCGTAGGCGAGGGCGACTTCGGTGTCGCCCTGGCTGACGACGTTTATCTGGGCGCTCGGCTGCTTGGCGTCGGTGCCGATGTAGCGCCCGTCGACGAAGAAGAACGCCTGCTGGCCGTTGCCAACGGCTGAGCCCGTTCGCGTCCCGATGAGCAAGCGGAGAGTCTGGTTTGGATGGTAGTCCGAGGCGGCGTCGACCGTGAAGCCCTTCGCCTGCACGACCGCCTCGGCCGCGCTCAGCCCTTCCGTGCTGTCGCCCGACGTCGCGCCGCTGCCCCCCTGATGGGTGAACGCCGGCGCGGGGGCGGTGCGCGTCGTGTGCGGCCCCGCGGTGCCACCGCTTTCGCTCGGGGGAGTCGTGGTGGTTGTGCTCGTCGGCGTGGTCGAGGTGGTGGTCCTCGTCGTGCTCGTCCGCGGCGCGCTGGTCGAGGTCGCCCCTTCCGGCAGCGGGGTGCTCGCATCGACCGTCTTCGTGCCACCGCCACAGCCGGCGAGCAGCGCCGCGAGCGCCACGCCGAGGAGGGGCAGGGGAATCGCTGGGAGGCGTCGTCTCATGGCTTCGATGATATTCGCCGCGCGCCGCGCTCCTCCTCGGCTTGGGATCCATCTTGTCTGAGTCGATCCTCCTTAACGTTCTTATTAGCGACTGCTAATCTCACGTACGGGATGGTTAGCACTCGCTAAGATCGGAGAGGAAATGACTGACAGCAAGCGCAGGAGCAACGGCTGGACCCTCGGAATCGTCTCGGATGGCGATGTTCATGCGGATGCCGAGCTGGCGATGGGGGCGGTGTGAGTCCCAAGGCCAAGTCAGAGTCTGAGCCCGGTGCGGCCGGCGCGGCACTCGCCGAGGCCGACGTCGCGGAGGAGGCACGCCCCGCGCCCGTGCGCCGGCGGGTCTCGGCCGCGGTGCGCCGCGAGGAGCTGATCGCGGCCGCCGTGCATGAGTTCGCGCGCGGCGGTCTGCACGGCACGCCCGTAGAGCGCATCGCCCGGCGCGTGGGTGTAGCCCAGCCGTATGTGTTCAGCCTGTTCCCATCCAAGCGCGAGCTGTTCCTCGCGGCTCTGGAGCGGGGCTTCGAACGGGTCGCCGACACCTTCCGCGCCGCCGCCGCCGACTACCGCGAGGGTCGCGCGCCGGCGGAGTGCGAGGACGCGATGCAGGCGATGGGGATGGCCTACAAGGAGCTGCTCGCCTCCGACCGCGACTACCTGATGCTCCAGCACCAGTCCTACGCCGCGTGCGACGACGAGGTTGTGTGCGCGTGCGTGCGCCGGCGCTACGCCGAGCTGATCGAGCTCGCGCGGGAGCTCTCGGGCGCCGATGCGGAGCGCCTGAACGAGTTCTTCTGGCACGGCATGGCGCTCAACGCCGCCGCCGCGCTCGGGGTCGAGGAGCTGTCGAGTGACTGCCCCTGGATCCAAGCTGAGCTGACGGAGTCCTAGGGGGGTAGGATCAGGCGGTGGCCTCGCCGATCCAGACACCGCAGGGCCGGAGGGGAGCCGGCGAGAAGCGCAGCCGGCGCGAGGTGGCTCGCACGAGCGCGCTCGTCGTGCTCGCGGTGCTCGTCACGCTGTTCGCCGTGCTGAACACCGCGAAGGTGAAGGTCGATTGGATCTTCGGGTCGGGCGAGGCGCCGCTGATCGTCGTGATCGTCGTCTCGCTGCTCGTCGGCGTGATCCTCACCCACTTCGCCGAGCGCCGCGGATCCAAACGCCGCTGAGGCACGCGCGTGGGCTGCTTGGGCTGAGGCGCGCGGACGAGCGCGGTGAGGTCAGTGCAGCACGACTTTCAGCGCGACGATTGCGAGGCCCATCGTGATCCCGACGCCGGCTTCGAACGCGAGCTCGCGGGGTGTCGACTTGGCGCGGAGCCCGGCGATGAGCTCGAAGGCGATCAGGCTGCCGACGGTCGTCCAGAGCGCCGCTTCGACGCCCGTCGTGAGCGCGACCCCGAACGCCCAGCAGATCAGCAATGCGAGCAGCGGCAGCACGGAGCCCATCAGGATCGCCGCTTCGTCGCGGAGCGCCCGTCCCAGGGCCGCGATGCTCAGACGCGCGGGCGCCTCCAGGCGATGGCCGAGCATGTCCGCGTAGGCGTGCGCGAGCCAGTAGAGCAGGATCGCGATCACGGCTGAGCTCGCCGTGTCGATGTAGTTCTCGTGACTCCCGCTCTCCGCGGCCAGCACCGCGCCGATCGCGAGCACCCCGTAGATCAGCCGCGCCGGGTTGCGCTCCGGCAGCAGCCAGTCGACCACGCGGTCGACCCGTCCGGGCGGGCCGGTCTCGTGTGCGGGGAGCTGGGAGGGGGGAGCCGGCGAAGCGATGCGTGGGATTATCCGCCGCCGGGCGACGGACTCGGCCGAGTCACGCCTGCGGGGAGCGGCTCTGCGACTATGCGCGCCGTGGCGTTTGTGCCGGAGCCGGGGTGGGGTTGTTGGCCGGGTCTCGTAGGAATGCCTCGGTGGCGGCTGCGTCGAGGGGGCGGGCGAGGGGGAAGCCTTGGCCCGAGTCGATTTGCTCGTCTTGCAGGAGGGATAGCTCCTGCTGGCGCTCGATGCCCTCGGCGAGCGTCTCGATCGAGAGCGACTTGCCGAGCTGCACGAGCGCGTGGAGGAGGGTCTCGCCCTCCTGGTTGTCGGTCATTCCTGAGATGAACGAGCGGTCGATCTTCAGCGCGTCGACGGGGAACTGCTGGAGGTGGGCGAGCGAGGAGTAGCCGGTGCCGAAGTCGTCGATCGCCAGCCGCACGCCGAGTGCCTTGATCGCGGTGAGCCGTCGCGCGGCCTGCTCTGCGTTGTGCATCAGGCTCGTCTCGGCGATCTCCAGGGTCAGCGCGCTGGGCTGAAGGCCGCTTTGGGTGAGCGCGTCGCGGACCTCGCTCACGAGCTCGTCGGTGTCGAGCTGGCGCGCGGAGACGTTGACGGCCATCCCGATCTCGTGGCCGGCCTCGCGCCATTTGGCGCCCTGGCGGCAGGCCTCTTCGAGCACCCATCTGCCGACCTCTACGATCAGGCCGGTCTTCTCGAGCGTCGGGATGAAGTCGTCGGGTTGAATGAGTCCTCGTGTGGGGCTGTTCCAGCGGATCAGGGCCTCCAGTCCGGTGGGGCTCATGTCCCGCAGGTCGAACGTCGGCTGGTAGACGAGGAAGAACTCGTCGTTCTCCAGGGCGGCGCGGAGGTCCATTTCCAGCTGCGTCCGGCGCTGGACGGCGTCTTGCATCACCGCCTCGAACACGACATAGCGGTTCTTGCCGTCCCACTTCGCGCGGTACATCGCGATGTCCGCGTCGCGCAGCAGATCGCCGGCCGAGGTCAGCTCGCCCGCCGCGATCCCGACGCTCGCCGTCACGGTCACGGTGCTCGCGTCATCTCCTTCTCCGAGCGTGAACGGCTGCTCGAGCGCTTCGAGCACCCGCTCGGCGATGAGCTCCGGACCAGCCGCGAGCGAGAGATCTTCCGCGATCACGACGAACTCGTCGCCCCCGACGCGCCCGAGCGCGTCGGTGGCACGCACGACACCGTCGAGGCGCGCGGCTACCGCCCGCAGCAGCTCGTCCCCGGCGTCGTGACCGAGCGTGTCGTTGATGCTCTTGAAGTTGTCCAGGTCGATGAACAACGCCGCGACCGGCTTGTGGCTGCGGCGCGAGCGCACCAGCATCTGCTCGACGCGGTCGAGGATTAACGTCCGGTTCGGAAGTCCCGTCAGCGAATCGTGGGTGGCCATGAACGCGAGGTCCTGTTGGCGCCGGCCGAGATCCTCCCCGGACTGCTCTACCGCAGCTGGCGAAGGCGAAGGCGAAGGCGAAGAGACTTGCATCCCTGCCGATCTCGAACTGGAGCGCCGAACTGTCATCTCGAGTCAATCGGTCGGTGGCCGGCGCCAATAGCCTGAGCCAATGCCCTCGCAGTAAGCAACCGTTGTGACGCACGTGTAGGCTCGCAGAGCGGTGAGAAGCGAGTGGAAGGAACGGACTTGAGCGATGTGGTGCAGAAACGGGTGCAGGATGGTGTGGCGCTGCTTACGCTCAACCGGCCCGATCGACTGAACGCCTGGACGCAGGAGATGGAGCGCGTCTACTTCGGAATGCTCGAGGAGTGCGCGCATGTGGAGGAGGTCCGCGTGGTCGTCGTGACGGGCGCCGGCCGCGGCTTCTGTGCTGGCGCGGACATGCAGGAGCTGCAGGCGCTCGGCGACGGCAAGGTGGACGTTGACGTGGAGGCTGCCCTGGAGCGCCGCCCGCAGACCTTCCCGCTGTCGATTCCGAAGCCGATCGTCGCGGCAATCAACGGCGCGTGCGCGGGGATTGGCCTGGTGCAGGCGCTGATGTGCGACGTGCGCTTCGCCGCCGACGGGGCCAAGCTGACGACCGCGTTCGCTCGCCGCGGGTTGGTGGCCGAGCACGGCATCTCCTGGATGCTGCCGCGGCTGATCGGTCCGGCGCGAGCGCTCGACCTGCTGCTCTCCGGCCGGGTGGTGCTGGCCCAGGAGGCACAAATGCTGGGCCTGGTCAACCGCGTATCGGCGCCCGAGCAGCTGCTCGAGGAGACGCTCGACTACGCGCGCGAGCTGGCCTCGAAGTGCTCGCCCGCGAGCATGGCCACAATGAAGCAACAGGTCTATGCCGACCTCGAGCGCGGGCTTGCAGAGGCCCTCGCCGAGGCCGACCGGCTGATGTTCGAGTCCTTCACCGCCCCCGACTTCGTCGAGGGCGTCACGAGCTTCCTCGAGCGTCGCGACCCGCGCTTCGCACCGCTGGACGCCTAGCGCATGTGCGCGTTGACGCGGCGGCGGCCTTGACCTCCACCGGCGACGGCGGATCGAGGGTGAGGCTACGTCAGGCGGTGCTCGTCGCGGCCGAGCTCGAGCCTGTGGCAACCGCGTTGAAAGCCGCACTTGACCTCGACGAGCCGTTTCGCGACCCTGGGGTCGGCGCGTTCGGGCTCGAGAACGTGGTGTTCGCGTTGGGCGACTGCTTCGTCGAGGTCGTCGCGCCGATCGAGCCGGACACCGCGGCCGGCCGCTACCTTGCACGCCACGGCGCCGACGGCGGCTACATGGTGATCTTCGACATCGAGAACCTGGAGGGCGCGCGTGAGCGCGCGCGGGAGCTGGGTGCGCGCGTGGTGTGGCAGATCGACCTCCCGGATATCTCGGGCACGCACCTGCACCCGGCGGACATGCGCGGAGCAATCGTCTCGCTCGACCGCTCAAAGCCCTACGGCACGTGGCGCTGGGGCGGGCCGCAGTGGACGGGGTGGACCGGCACGGGCGCGCCCGGGCGCCTGGCGGGGGTCACGCTCGCGGTGAGCGATCCGGCGGCCGTGGCGGCGCGCTGGGCAGAGGTGCTGGGCCTTGGTGTGAGCGGCGGGGATCGGCCGGTGCTGCGCGTGGACGGCGGCGAGGTCCACTTCGAGATGGCCGCGAGCGAGCGCGCGGAAGGGCTCGTGGAGATCGCGGTCGAGCTCCCGCACGAGTTGCCCGGTGGACGCGAGGCGATCGAGCTTGGGGGAGTCCGCGTGCGGCGGGTGGGCCCCGGGTAGGCCTGTTGGGCCGATCGCCGGGTTCATGGTGATCGACGCCGGCCGGCGGGCTGTCCTCGAGCCAGCGATGGCCTTCTACGGCCTGCTCGACCGCTACAGGGTCCGCTTCCAGAACGCCCGGGGCAAACGCGACCAGCGGACATTTGACTCCCCAGAGGACGCCTTGGACTTCAAGGCGCGCGTGCGGCGGACCCGGCGGTTTGATCTTCGCTCGCCCAGACGGCACGCCCTGGCGTGGCGGGGGCTACGGCGCGGGGCGACTGGCTTGGTCCTCGGCGATTGCCTCGCGCAGGGCCTGCTCGAAGGATCTGGGTTGGATGTCGAACAACTCCATACCCGATGAGTCGGTGACGGTCGTGTCGGTGGAGAGCCCCTCGATCAACGGTCTGGCGACGCCCGCGTCGACCGGGGTGATGAGCCCGATCCAGTGCGAAGAGAGCCATGGTGTCAGCAGCGGCACGGGGATGCGTGGGCGGCGGCGCAGTCCCAGCGCGTCGGCCATTTGGTCGAGCATCTTCCCGTATGTGAGTATCTCGGCAGACCCGATCTGGATCTCGCGGGAGCGCGTCTCGGGTATGCCGGGAGCCTCGATCAGGTAGCTCAGCACGTCGCCGATGGCGATCGCCTGGGTGGGTGTGGCCAGCCACGAGGGTGCGAGCATCACCGGCAGGCGTTCGACCAGCGAGCGCAGCGTTCGGTAGCTCTCCGATCCGGCTCCCACCACCATGCCGGCGCGGAACCAGGTAAGCGGTGGTCCCTCGTCGCGCAGGATCTCTCCGACGCGCAGCCGCGAGCGCAGGTGCTTGGACGCGGGGCGATCGCCGAGGCCGCCGAGGTAGACGATCCGCTCGATGCCGGTGGCGGTCGCGAAGCGGGCGAAGTTGGAGGCGGCGACTGCGTCGCGTTGCTCGTAGTCGGAGTCGCCGCCGCGACCCATCGAGTGGACGAGATAGTAGGCCGTTGTGTAGTCGTCGTCGATGGCGTTGAGGGAGCTCGGGTCGAGCATGTCGGCGCGGTGTACCTTGATGGCTGGGTCGAAGCTGACCCGGCTCGGGTCGCGTGCGACGCACCCAACCGGTTCGCCGAGCGCTCGCAGCTCGCGCACCAGTCGGCTGCCGATGTAACCGGAGGCTCCGGTGACGAGCGTGCGGACCATGTTCAGGGAGCCAGCGCTCGTGGCGCCTCGTACGGGCTCACAGGTTCGGCGTACTGGCGCCATTGCGGCTTGGCCAGCGTCATTTGCATGACGCCGATCCGCCGCTCGGTGAACCCGGCCTCGCAGTAGGCGAGGTACATCCGCCATAGCCGCCGGAAGCGCTCGTCGTAGCCGAGGTCCTCCAGGCGCGAGGTCGCGACCTCGAAGTTGGCGCGCCAGCGCCGCAGCGTCTCGGCGTAATGCGGCGTCAGATCCTTGAGTCCGACGGCTTGCATGTCGGTGCGTTGAGCGACGCAGCCCGCGATCACAGCGAGCGAGGGCAGACAGCCGCCCGGGAAGATATGGGTGCGAATGAAGCTCCGCGAGGCCTTCTCGACCTCATAGGCTCGATCGTCGATGACGATCGTCTGAAGCAGCATTCTTCCGTCGTCGGCGAGCAGGTTCGAGCAGCACGCAAAGAACGTGTCGAAGTCGCGATACCCGACGGCCTCGATCATCTCGATCGAGACGAGCTTCTCGTAGCGTCCGCGCAGGTCGCGATAGTCCTCGCAAAGCACCGTGACTCGATCGGCGACCCCGGCCGCCTGCACCCATTCACGGGCGTGCTCGTACTGCTCGCGCGAGATCGTCGTGGTCGTGACGCGGCAGCCCCTTGTTCGCGCGGCGTGAACGGCGAACCCGCCCCATCCAGTGCCGATCTCCAGCACGTGGTCGCCGGCTCGCAGATCGAGCTTGCGACACACCAGCTCGAGCTTCGCTCTCGAGGCCTGCGCGAGCGTCATCCCCGGGCGCGGGAAGTACGCCGAGGAGTACATCATCGTCTCGTCGAGCATCAACGCGAAGAGCTCGTTCCCGAGGTCGTAGTGGGCCGCGATGCCGTGGCGGCTGCGCGCGTGTGTGTTGCGTGCGCGGAGACCCCGCGCGGCCTGTAGCGGGACCCGTACCGGTGCGACGCGGCGACGCCACTCGTCGAGGCTCGTGGCGTTGCGCGCTGCCACGCGCGCCACGGCCGTTAGATCTGGGGACTCCCACAAGCCCTGCGCGTATGCCTCGGCCATCCCGCGGCTGCCGTGCAGCAATCTCGGCCACAGGCTTGGCGAGCGAACCTGTACCGTCGCCTGCGGGCTGCCGTGACCCAGCACCAGCCGGCGCTCGCCCTCCACGACCGTCAGCTGGCCTGACCGCAGACGCTCCAGGAGGCCAAGCGCGATTTCTCGCGCGACGCGCTGCGCCACCGTCACGCCGGTTCCTCGGGACGGGGGTGCAGCGGCACGCCCTTGAGCTTCAGCGCGAGCGCGTGGCCGTAGATGAGCGCGAGCACGCGCAGCGTCGCCGCCGGGTAGCGCGCGGTGACACGAGCCAGGCCGCGGCTGCTCAGCGGCGCACGACGCAGCGCGAGCGTCGCGTCGAACGCGAGCGCTCCAAGCTCGTGGCTCTCGATGTTAACCGCAAGCGTTTGGCCGGGCGAGGACACGTGCATGGTGTAGCGCTGCTCCATCCCCATGAACGGGGATACGTGCAGCGCCTTCGCAAGGTCGGCAGTCAGAGTCGGGCCCTCGCCCGTCCGCGTGAGCACGTAGGCGTGTCGCTCTCCCCACGGCGTATTCGTCACCTCGGCCACCACCGCGTCGAGGCGCTCTTGCGCGGTGAAGCAGTAGTAGAAGCTCACCGGGTTGAAGCAGTGTCCGAAGGTGCGCAGGTGCGTGAGCAGACGGATCGGACCAGCGGGCGCGCTGCCCGTGCGGCGCTCGAGGAGCATGCGCACGGCATCCGCAAGCCCGATCTGGGGATCGCCGAGGTAGTCGGTCCGGCGGAAGCGCACGACGCCTGGGCGGCCGGCGATGAGCCGGCCGCCGAGCAGGCCATCCAGCTCCTCCAGATCGATATACAAAAGCGCCAAGCGGTGGCGGAGCTCGTGAGGGCGCACACCGAAGCGACGGTGACGGATCGTGCCCTCGTAGATCGCGCTGGCCGTCATACG
>DATCFG010000143.1:0-6626 GCA_036509655.1 Solirubrobacteraceae bacterium
CGAGCTCGCGATGGACGGCGCCTACGCCTCCAGAGCCTGGCAAGGCCTGGAAGAGCACATCGGCCTGACCACCAGGATGCGCACAAACGCCGCGATCCACGAGCTCCCACCAGCCCGCCGGCCACACCAGCACGGCCGCACGCCGCTGAAGGGCAAACGGATGGGAAGCCTCACCGAGATCGCCAAAGCCGCCGCTGCGCCCACCGCCGCCGCTACCGCGCGGCCGGCACCGGCCACCCGCCGAGGACGTCAGCAAGAACCACCGCGAGCGGATCCTCTACGCCACGATCGAGCTCGGCGAAACCAAGGGCTACCCCGACTGCACCGTCGCGGACATCATCGCCGTCGCCGGCGTCGCCAGGCACGTCTTCTACGACTCCTTCCCGAACAAGCACACCGCGTTCCTCGCCGCCCAGGAGCTGATCCTGCAGCACTCCCTCGCAATCACCGCCCACGGCTACTTCAACGCCACCACCTGGCCCGAGCGCGTCTGGGAAAGCGGCCACGCCTACATGCAGTTCATGAGCGAGCACCCCACGATGGCGAACATGGGCTTCGTCGAAATGGTCAGCCTCGGCCCGCAAGGCGTACAACGCCAGGACGACGCCATGATGGCCAACACGATCTTCCTCGAAGAAGGCTACCGCGACCTCACCGCCCCCAAGCGACCACCACAGCAGACCTCCACCGCGATCGCACACACCGCCTTCGAGCTCGGCTTCCGCCAAGCCACCGCCGCACAGATCACACAGCTCGACCGCTCCCTCCCCCACGCCACCTGGATCGTGCTCACCCCCTTCCTCGGGGCGCAGGAAACCAACAAGTTCATCGACGAGAAGACGAAAGCGTAGAGGCCAGCCGCGCGGCGATAGCGCTCATGTTGCTCGGGCGGCGCCGGGATCGCCGGCGCCGCCCTGATCGTCACCGGCGACAAAGACCCGCTCGAGCGCTTCGAGGTCATCTACTTCGCCAAGAGCCTTCTACCGCGACCCCGCCCACCGCTCGACGGTATGAGGCTCGCTCGCTAGAGCTTCGCCTGCTTGGCGAGCCAGTCATCGAGCATCTGGCGCGTGAAGCGAATGTGCCGCCCCACCCGATGGCAAGGCAGGCGACCAGTCCGCACCGCCTCATAGACCCAGCTCGTCTTGACGTTCAGATACCAAGCGGCCTGCTCGGGGCGCAGGAGGCGATCCTCTGCCAGCGTGGCCGCTGGGTTTGCTGTCGATGGTGCTTGCATGCCCGGTACAGACCACCAAGCGCCCGCAGCGGCCAACGGGTTTGCGCGGGCTCTTCGCTGCCGTGCTCGGCGACTGTCCGCCAGCCCCGAAAACGGCAGCCCGAGCGACCCCTTGGGACCTCCGCGCCCCCGAAGCGGCCCTCCAGGGAAATCTGTAGGGAAATCTGCGGCGCGTCCGCACCGGCTGATAGCCTCCGTTTTCGTTGGGTTTGCAGGGTCTTGCGGTATGCCCCCGGCTGGATTCGAACCAGCGACCTGCGGATTAGAAGTTGCTCCACGGACCCCGCTATTGGCTCTAGCAAGCCATTTTAGGAGAACTCAACGTGTCCCGAGTTACCTCAGATCTGCGGAGTTCGGGACACGCTTCGGGACACGGTTTTGGAGTAGTGCGGATGCACCGCCAATCCCAAGCGTCCAGCCTGTCGGCGCTGGGTGTCAGACGACGGCGCGCCAAGCGTACACACGTCCGGGGTCGATGACGTGGCGGCCGTCGAGGATCTCAGTCTTCGCGAAGACCTCTTCGACCTCGTCGTATGGGACCCCAACAAAAGCGGTGTCGGCAAGCGCGTAAGCGGTGTCGTCGTCCACGGGTTGGCTGTCGGCGTCAAGGCGGTCGATGATGACCCACCGTTCGGCGTACTCCTCCACGACCGTGATCGAGACTCCGAAGTCCTGGGCCACGGACGCCGAGAGTTTGTCGATGTCTACCGCGATCAGCTCTCCGCGGTGCGCTTGTGCTTCTTGCACCGCGAGCGCCACGGCGTCGCAGGCACGCTCGATCCATCGCTTGTCGGTCTCGGCCATCAGATGGGCGTAGTCATCCTCATCCGGCAGCCAGGTGTCGTGGGGGTCGTGGAGGATGTCGGCGTGCGAAGCCTGAAGGTCGGTGCGGTCCCCCTGCCGGCGAGGCCCCTCGGCGATCATCCAGTCAATCTTCAGCAGGCTGGCGGCCGGGTCCAGCTCGCCGGTGTCGCGCCACAGCCAGGCCCGCCGCGCGGCGGGCGCCCTGATGTGGAAGTTCCCGAGTGAGTGTGGACCAGGACCCGGCGCTCCCCGCGGCCGGTCGCGAGCACGGTCCAGCAGATTGGAGCCCGCGTAGCAGTAGTCCAAGCTGTCGTCCGTCAAGAACCGCCGCAGAAGATGGTTGGAGCCGTGGCGGGACAGCGCCTCATTGTGCGTGCTCGCATTCCAGTCGCGCTTCGCGCAGGCGCGCGTAATATGGCGGTACTCCTGCACCGCAGCCCGAATGCCGCTTACGGTTTCGTACGACGCCGAACGAAGGCCACTTTTTGCTCGGCACTCATCGCCTTATACAGCGGGATCGCCGGATCTTCGCCCCGCGCTTTCGCGGCGCGCAGCTCTTTACCCAGCGCCCGATGCTTGGGGCCGAGCGGCCTGGTCGTGCGCTTCTTCGTCGCGGCCATAACGTAAGCGTAGCAACGGCCCCGGAGGACGCAAGCTCTACACCGAGGCTGCCGGCGCCACCCAACGTGTTGCGTCTTACGTGCGCGTTCACGGCCGTCTACGGTGAGCCTGAAAAGACCCGTCGTTTGGCATCGACCGCGTTTCCGCCAGCCAGTCCCTCAGGTCTTCGGGGTTGAAGCGGACGTAGTGGCCGAGGCGGTGGTGGGGGATGCGGCCCTCGCGGGCTTGGGCGAGGAGCCATGTGTAGGGGACGCCGAGCAGGCCGCTCGCGGCCTTGGCGTCGATCAGCGGCGTGAATTGGTGGGGCTGGTCCCGGGTCTCACGGCCGCCTGGGTTGATCGCGCCGCGGGCCGGGCCGGCCGGTGCGGAGTAGGCGAGTCGCAGTCGGCGCTTGGGGTAGGGGACACCCAGGTGAGGTCCGCCGAAGCCTTGTCGTGGGCGCGGAGGACCGGGGCGGGCGCGTCGGGCGTGGTCTGTTGTGATCGTGGCGAGGGGGGTCATCGGGATCTCCAATCGTTCGGTTTGGTTCAGGTGGGCAGGGCTGGCCCTGCCCACCTCAGTGATCTTTCAGCGGAGGGGTCGGGTTCAGTCAAGGTGAGTCCGTCAGGACCGCGAAGCGGCCCCGTAGGGGCGGCCTTGACGGGTTCCGACCCCGGAGCCACGCCGCTACCCAGCGTTCGTATTTCAGGTGCGGGACCCATCCGGCCTTTCCTCATTGGGCGTGTTGTAGGAGGCGGTCGATGCGGTGCTCGGTCGAGGGGTGGGTGGTGGCGGTGAGCCACATGAAGGGGACGGGGATGTCATTTTCGAGAGCGTTGTTCTCGAGGAACATCGCGAGGCTCTGTGCTTGGCCGAGGTTCGCTGCGTAGCGGTCGGCGTGGTACTCGCGGGCGCGCCAGTACACCGCCCATGGGGCGCGCGTCAGCCAGACCGCCAGTCCTCCATTCAGGAGTAGCGCAATGAATCGAAGTTCAGACTGGATCTCCCAGCGTGGCGGGGTCGTCATACGGTGCAGCGCCGCGGCGAGCCTGCCATCGCTGCTGTTCAAATGCCCCAGCTCGTGCGCGAGCACCGCTTCCAGATAGCCGCTCTCCAGCAGTCCGCGGGTGACCATCAGGGTGTCTGCGTAGACCGCGGCATTGGGCTCCAGCGCGTCGGTGATGAACCACCTTCGCGGTGGCCGCAGGCCGGGGTGGTGCTGGGTGAGGGTCGTGATCGCATCCTCAAACGCGAACCGCTCGCGCTCGGAGGGCGGGCGTCCGCCGGACTGCTGCTGCCACCACCAGCCGCCCAACGGCAGGATCAGCGTGGCGAAGGACAGCACGAGCGGCCCATAGGCGACGACGCTCGCGAGCGCGTTCACGTGGACCGTCGACTGCCCGGCGATCGTAAAGGCGAGCCACAGGAACGCGTAAGCGAAGATCCCACGAAGGAGCGCGCAGACGAGCTGCAGCGCGAGCGTACCCCCGTAAAGCAGCATCCAGCTCGGGTTCAAGTCGCTCGTGCTGATCGCGTACGCGGCGATGCCTCGCCCGGCGGCAGGCGATGGTTCTCCCGCCGGCGGGATTATCCCGTCCACCGTGGGTTTGCTGAGCTTCGCGCCAATCGCCTTTTTCCTACTCATCGCTTTGCACCCCCGCGCGCGAGAGTAGATGCCAGCCGTCGTCCCTGCGCTGGAACCGCGTGTCCTTCGCGCGGTACAAATGTGCGGAGACGTTCGTCACCGGGACACCCAACGCGCCCGCGATCCGCGCGGGCAGGGAGCCCGGATGTTCTCTGAGATAGGCGGCGATGTCATCCTGGGATGTGCGCTTCCCTTGCGATGGGCCGACGCTCGCCTTCCCGGCCAGCGCGGCCTTCGCCGCGAGCAGCCTCCCACGCTCGGCCGCCAACGCCTTTTCCTCTCTATCCAGGCGGCCCAGCTGCTCGTCGATCTCACGGACCACACCCCGTGCGCCGATCCCCCGTGTGTCCCTCGGGCTGCTCACACTCGACCCCCTCTGTTGCTCTTGGTTGTTTGGGTTGTGTTCATCATCATCACGCACTATAGTAGGATGTCAGTCTGATGTCAAGCACACGATCTGACCTGAAATGGGGTCCCTCCCACGAGTACATCCCACCACCCGGCGAGGACCGTGGATGGCTCAAAGTTGGCGCGCAAACGCTCATCGTGCTCCTCCTCGCGGCGCTGCTGCCGGCGCTCATCCGGGACCTTTTGCTGCTCGCCGGGCTCGCCGTCCTCGGCCACGCGCTGCTCTCCCGGTTCACGCGACACGAGCGCACTTCGGCGCCGATCTCTGAGCGGATGCCCTCGACGTTGCGCCCGGCGGATGCGGTGCGGGAGCACATGCGCCTGCTCGGCGGTGGGGCGTTCCTCGGGTTCACGCTCGGCGGTGGGTGGGTCACCGCCGACCCCGAGCACGCCGTGATGGTGCTCGGACCGCCACGCTCCGGGAAGACCAGCTCCGTCGTGATCCCCTCCCTGCTCGCCGCACCCGGCGCGGCGCTCTCGACCTCGACCAAGCCTGACGTGATGCACGCCACCTGGCGCTCGCGCTCCGAGCTCGGGCAGGTCTGGCTGTTCGACCCCGCCGGTGAGCAGGCCGACCTGCCTCCAGGCGTGCAGCGGCTGTGCTGGTCCCCAGTGACTGCCGCCAGCACCTGGGACGAAGCGCTGCTGATGGCGCGCGCCATGACCTCGATCACACCAGCCGCGCACGGCACCCGCAACGAGCACCACTGGTCAGAGCGCTCCGCCGCCCTGCTCGCGCCCCTGCTCTACGCCGCCCACCTGACGGACAGGCCGATCTCCGAAGTGCTGCGCTGGGTCCTGCGCGGCGACCTGGACCCCGCCGGCAAAGCCCTGGAGGCGAACGGCAGCGAGGTCGCCAACGACGTGCTCGTCGGGATCGCCAAAACAGACGAGCGGGAGCGCTCCTCGATCTTCTCCGCCACCGCCGGCACGCTCGCCGCCTACAACGCCGACGCCACCCGCAACGCCGCCGCCGAACCCAACTTCGACGCCCACCACTTCGCGCGCACCACCGACACCGTCTACATCACCGCGCCCGCGCACAAGCAGGCGCTCTGCGCGCCCCTCGTCGTCGGGCTCTTGGAGCAGATCCGCCACGCCACCTACCAAGACGCCAAGACGCTGCCTTCCGGGCCGCCCGTGTTCTTCTGCCTCGACGAGATCGCCAACATCGCCCCAATCCACGACCTCCCCGCCCTCGTCTCCGAAGCCGGCGGACAACACCTCCACATCCTCGCCTGCCTCCAAGACCTCTCCCAAGCACGCACCCGCTGGGGCACCGACGCCGCCGACGGATTCCTCTCCCTCTTCCAAACCAAGCTCGTCCTCTCCGGCATCGCCGACAGCCGCACCCTGGAATCGATCTCCCTCGCGCTCGGCGAATACGACCGCCGACTCGTCTCCCACACCATCTCCCGCAGCGAAACCCGCAACCACTTCCTCGAACACGACACCCACCCACCGACACCGAAAGCGTCACCTACCACACCCAGCGCCACCGCAACCTCAACCCCGGGGACATCGCGCAGCTCCCACCCGGGCACGGGCTGCTGCTACACGGAGCCCAGTGGGGGCTCCTACGGCTCACGCCGTGGTACCGCACCGCGCCGTGGATGGCAGTTGCGGGCGAGCCAATGCCGACAATCCCTGCTTCACCTACTTCTACCGTTCCTCACGGTGCGGTGCTACCATGACGTCATGACTAGGAACCTGACCGTGCGGCTCGACAGCGAGCTGGCTGCGGACGCCGAGGCGATCGCCCGGGCGGACGGCACTAGCCTGAACGAGACCATCAAGCAGGCGCTCTCCGAGGCCGTGCAGCGTCGTCGCCGCGACCCAAAGTTCAAGGCGCGCCTGCGCCGCATCATCGAAGAGGACCGCGAACTGCTCGAGCGGCTCGCGAAGTGAGCACCGAGCACCTCGAGCCCGCCG
>DATCFG010000144.1:0-2142 GCA_036509655.1 Solirubrobacteraceae bacterium
AACGCGCCCTACGGCTACCGGTATGTCAAGAAGACCGAGCACGCCGACGCGTTCTACGAGGTCGACGAGCTCGAAGCGCCGATCGTGCGGGAGATCTTCGACCGCTACGTCGAGCAGAGCGAGTCGATCGGGCAGATCGCCCGGGCGCTGACCGCGCAGGCTATGCCGACCCGGACCGGGACGCCATGCTGGGGACCGTCGACGATCTGGGCAATCCTGCGCAACCCCGCCTACACCGGCCAGGCGGCTTACGGCCGACGGCGCGTGACCGGCGCGCCCGCGAAGCCGATGCGCCAGACACGCCAGCGCGGCAGGCATTCCGGTCGCTCCGCCTACGAGCATGTCGGACCTGAGCACTGGCTGCGGATCCCGGTGCCCGCGCTGATCACCGAAGAGCAGCACGCGCTCGCTCAACAGCTGCTTGAGCGCAACAGCCGCCTCTCGCCGCGCAACACGCGACGGCCCTCGCTGAGGTGGACCGGGTTCCACGGAGACTGGGTTAGGTGGGTTCTTGGCGTTGTTGGTTGTTGATCTTGATCTTCTTGTCAGTGAGTATGTCTCTGATCCGTAGGTCGGAGAGGCCAGCAGCGGGCTTTCGTCTCTTGATCGCTGTGGGCGCGGCCTGAGCGGACCCGTTTCGGGTAACGGGAGCGTTCACGGAGCCGATCGGGCTGTGGGCAGCGAAATCGATGCCGATCGTCGAAGCGCGGCTCGCTGTCAGCCCGTCTGCGGGCCTGCGGGACGTCGCCGCGACCGATGGGTCGACCGGATCGGGGGCGTGGAGGGCTTCGAACTCGATCGGGGGGAGGTCGCCGAGGGAGCTGTGCAGCCGGTCGTGGTTAAACCACGCGACCCACTCGACGGTCGCGAGTTCGACTTGGGCGCGCGAGCGCCAGACGCGATCGGCGATCAGCTCGGTCTTGTAGGAATCAACGAAAGATTCCGCGAGCGCGTTGTCCAGGGCATCGCCGACGGTGCCGATCGACGCGAGCACCTCGTGGTCGTCAAGAACCTGCGTGTAGTCGATACTGGTGTATTGCGACCCGGCGTCGGTATGGGCGACCAGCTGGAAGTCAGCGCCGGGGGCGCGGAGCCCGAGCGCCATCCGTAGCGCGTCGAGGACCAGCGTGGTGCGCATGTTCTGAGCGAGCTGCCAGCCGACGATCATCCGGCTGAACACGTCGATCACGAAGCTGAAGTAAAGGACGCCTTCCCAGCAGCGCAGATAGGTGTAATCGCCTACCCAGAGCCGGTTTGGGACGCTGGCGGTGAAGTCCCGGCAGACCAGGTCACGGGCTCTGGCGGCAGCCGGATCGGCCTTGGTGGTTCGCCATGGCTTGCCGCGGCGCTTGGCGCCCTGGATCCCGTGCTCGGCCATCAGCCGCTGCACCTGGCAGCGAGCGACCGGCTCGCCCGCTCTGAGCAGCGCCTTCCAGGTGCGCCGGTAGCCGTAGGCGTCGTAGTTGTCCTTGTGCGTCTGGCGGATCACCGCCAGCAGCCGCTCATCCTCCACGACGCGGTCAGACCGCTCGCCGGTCTGGCGCTGGTAATACGCAGACGCCGACACGTCCAGGGTCTCACAGATGGGCTCGACCCCGAAGCGGTCGCGATGCTGATCGACATACGCGCTCACCTCGTTCGGTCCGGGTCGAGCTCCTTGGCAAAAAACACTGACGCCGACTTGAGAATCTCGTTGGCTCGCCGCAGCTGGAAGTTCTCGGCGCGCAGCCGGCGGATCTCCTCGCGCTCGTGGCTGGTGGGCAGGTCCGGGCGGGTGCCGCTGTCGGCCTCAGCACGGCGCACGCGCTTACGCAGCGCCTCGTGACCAATGCCGAGATCACGCGCGATCGCCGCGACCGGACGACCCGACTCGATCACCAGCCGCACAGCGCGGTCCATCAACTCATCGGGATACTTCTTGGCTCGGGGCATAACGCGGAGTTCCTCGCTCGAGGGACGAATCCCTCGTTTCAAGGTCTCCGCGAAACCCGGCCTACCTCACACCACGCGCGGTCCGCGTTGGTGGACCTTCAGCTCATCGAGCGCGTTCTCGATCTCCCAGCGTTCGTGGTAGAGCACGCCGAGCTCAGCGGCCGGTGCGTGCTCTGGCTCGAGGATCGTTGTCAGCAGCCGGTAGCGCTG
>DATCFG010000145.1:0-14164 GCA_036509655.1 Solirubrobacteraceae bacterium
GCGGATCTATGCTTCGTATAGACCAGCGGGAGGCTCGTTTGGGACCCCTGTGCCGGTCTCTTCGATAGGCGCCAGCGCTCCCGTCGTGGCAATGGATGCGGACGGCGACGCGACGGTGGTCTGGCTCCTCGACGACGGGTCTAACGAGATCGTGCAGGCGGCGACCGGGCGCGGGGGATCGTTCTCTGCGCCTGTGCCGTTGTCTGGAGATGGAGGCAACGCGTCAAGTGCTGCGGTCGTCATGAACCCCGCGGGTGACGCGGTGGCCTCGTGGATGCGTGCTGATGCTGGTGTCACCGAGCTCGAGGCTGCCATCATGCGTGCAGATGGCAGCTTTCCTGCGCCGGACGGTCAGGGGGATGGGTCGATCATTGGTGAGGCTGAATCCGTATCGACCGTCAAGCCGGCCGAACCGCTCGTGCAACAACAGGTCGTAATGGGTGGGCACGGTGAAGCGCTGGCGACGTGGCGCGCGCTGGGAGGGGGAGGTGAAGTGCGCGTCGCTCGTCTCGGCGCGCACGTATCTGCCTTTGGTGTATCCGCCACGCTCGGTAACAGCACGGCCAGGCCGTCTGTGGCGATGAACGAATCCGGCGAAGCCGTCGTCGGCTGGCCGGTCGCGCTGGGAGTAGAAGTAGCGACGGCATCTGCGGGCGGCGCTTTCGGTGCGCCTGCGTATCTCGCTACGGTCCTCGGCCGTGGCCCAAAAGTGGCGAACCTCGCGATTGCCCCAGACGGAGCCGTGGCAATGGCTTGGGTGGACGCACGAGAAACCAGCAACGGGGAAATTTCAGGTGAAGTCGGCGAAGAAGGAGTGGTTCGCCCGCCGGGCGGTTCGTTCAGTGCTCCGCGGGGCGTGTTCAGCGGCGGTTACCGCCTTGGTGTTGGCTCTCTGGAGCTCGCCTCAGATGAGCAGGGCGACGCATTCGGGATGTGGCAAGAAAACACGATCATCGGCGATCGCGTAGTAGCGATGACTTTCGACCATGGTCCGGTTATCGGGACCGTATCTGCCCCCACGACCGGACAGACGGGGCAAGCTCTTTCGTTCAGCATCTCCACACCTGTCAGCGTATGGAAGCCGGTGAGGGCGATCACATGGGACTTCGGCGACGGGACCACAGGCAGCGGGCTCTCGACGACCCACACCTACACCCAACCCGGTGTCTACACGGTGACCGTCACAGCGTCTGACAACCAGTCCTTGCCGTTCCGAATAAATCCCGAATACGTGCAGACCAGCGTCACGCGGACCGTCACGATCACCTCTCCGCCGAATGCTACTCCCCCTCCAGGAGTGGTCGCTCGTTCCGCTCCGACCATCACGGGCGCCAGCCAGTCGCATAACGTCTGGCGCGAGGGTAGAGGATTGGCTCGGATGAGCCGCGACCGCAGGCAGCCACCCATAGGTACCAGGTTCTCCTTCTCGGTCAACGAGAGTGCACGTGTGAGCCTTGCATTCACCCAAGTGGTCGATGGCCGCAAGGTTAAAGGGCAATGTATCGCGCAGACCATGCAGAATCATGAGAGTCGTTCGTGTAGACAAATGGCGGGCCGGGGCACGCTCTCTTTCGGCGCCACTTCGGGCAGGAGTAATTTGTCCTTCCAGGGACGCGTCTCGCGTCAGGGCAGCCTAAAGCCAGGACGCTATCTAGTGACGATCACAGCTGTCAACGCCGCCGGCGAACGCTCAAGTCCAACATCGCTCGCATTTACGATCGTCAAGTAGCATGCTGCGACAGGTCCGCGACGGTCACGTGCACGGACACTGTGACAGCGCGTGCCTGCGTGCAGCGCGTCGCGTCGCCCGCTATCCGGAGAGGTCTCGCCAAGACACGACCGCGAATCGGCGCGCACGCCAGCGGGGATCGTCACGTGACGGTGGTGCTGGTGTAGGGTTCGGTGCGTGGCCGATGTACCCAGACCCATCACAGGCCGCTGTTTGTGCGGTGGCGTGACCTACAGCGTCGACGCCGAGCCAGTCTGGCAAGGGGTTTGCTACTGCTCGAACTGCCAGCGCCAGACCGCTACGGCGTTCTCGACCATCGTGGGTGTACCGAGCAAGGCACTCACGGTGCAGGGCGACACACTCGCCTCGTTCAAGACTGCCAGCGAGGGTTATCAGAGCACAACGGAGCGGCGGTTCTGCTCGGCCTGCGGGTCGCCGATATTCAGCATGATCGAGTCGATGCCGGGAGTGGCCTTCCTGAAGGCAGGGTCGATCGACGATACATCGTGGTTCGAACCGACGGTCGAGATCTGGACGCGCTCGGCGCAGCCGTGGGCGCCGCACTTTGAGAACACCATGCGGTATGAGCGTATCCCTGGCTAACTGACTTCTGCTTTCACGTCATTCCGCCGGTCTCGACGACGGGTGGGGGCACTCGCGCAACGGACGATGACCGAACCTATCGACTGACGATCTGCCCACGCTCGCTCCCGCCGGGGGTTGCGGAAGCGTTCGTCCCGTCACTCGCCTAGACCGGTTGTCGTCCAACTCGGGCGTCTGAAGGTCTCGCACATCCTCAAGTTCGGGATCACGCTCGGCACCCTCGCATGTCGATCCCTACAACAGTTGGTGTCACGCCGTGAGCCGCAGGCTATCTGTTTGATTCGCTAGTCTCTAAAAAGCGAGCGAGCGGGCGGTACCCGGGCCAAGAAGCAATCACAAGATCGCCAATGCGATACACCTACTTCGAATTCGAGAACTTCAAGGGCATCCGAAAAGCCCGCCTCGACTTGGCGCCGTCTGGCTCCAGCGCGCGGGTCTACACCCTGGTCGGGCTCAACGAGAGTGGCAAGACCACAGTTCTCGAAGGCACCGACTACTTCCAAGGCGCAGGCGAAGACGAGATCCGCCCTAAGCAGCTCGGCGACCTCAAGCCGCTTGATCATCAGTCCGTGATTCCTATGGCCGAGCGCGCTAATTTCAAAGGGACGATCACCGTCCGTTGCGGCGTCGAACTGGACGACGCGGATGTGGCTGCAGTCCAAAATCATCTCGCGCAAGTGGACGGTTACCGTCTAAAAGACCTCGGCCGTAACCTCATAATCGCTGACCACTACCACTACAAGGACAGTCAGCACCAAGCGCACGGCGGCACCTGGACCGGCATCCAAGGATCTGGGTTGTTGAAGTCTGGCCGCAAGGAGCGACAGCTCACGGACGAGAAGGAAACTGCGAGACGGAAAGAGATTCTTCGGTTCCTAAAAACCAGGCTGCCTTCCATTTGGTATTTTCCACATTTTCTTTTCGACTTCCCGGACAAGATCTTTATTGAGCCGCATGACGACGAGACTGATTCCAACAGGTTCTACAGGGCACTCTTCCAGGACCTGCTGGATGCGCTTGAGAAAGAACTCGATATTCAGAAGCACATTGTTGAGCGACAACGCTCGGAGGAGGCCTCCGACAAAGAGAATCTCCGTCAAGTCATCCTCGAGGCGAGCAGGCACGTAACTAACACCGTGGTGGCGTCCTGGGACAAGATCTTCCACGACAAGCCACTCGCAAAGAAGCGCGTGACAATCGAGATTGGGCAGGATGAGCAGCCTGAGGCGCCGGGGCGAATCTGGGTCGAGTTCGGCATAGAAGACACCGATGGCTTTTTCGCAATCGCAGACCGTTCGCTTGGCTTCCGATGGTTCTTCGTGTACTTGATGCTGACGACTTATCGCGGTCAGCGGAAAGAGACCGACGAGAACATGCTTTATCTATTTGACGAGCCAGCGTCAAATTTGCATCCGACCGCCCAGCGTACACTCCTCGCAAGCTTCGTTGACCTTTCGAAGAAGGCGGTAATCATTTACACCACCCATAGTCACTATCTCATCGAGCCGGCTTGGCTGGGTCTGACCTCGATCGTCGCGAATGAGGGGCTTGGAGAACAAGCGGTGTCGACGGACTTTACAGCAAAGCGAACCGACATAAGTGTTACATCATATCACCAGTTTGCGGCTCAGCATCCCAACCAGTCCCACTATTTTCAGCCGATCCTAGACGTGCTCGACTATGCGCCCTCCGCAATTGATCCGGCACCCGAAGCCGTCATGGTAGAGGGTAAGAGCGACTTCTACTTGCTTCGCTATTACGAGGAGGTGATCCTGGGCCGCTCAGACAGCGAGCGATTGAGATGGATGCCGGGGGGCGGTGCTGGGACGCTCGATGAGCTGATTCAGCTCTATATTGGATGGGCTCGACCGTACGTAGCTTTGCTCGACAGTGACAAGGCGGGTGAAACTCAGAAGGACCGCTATCTAGAAAAGTTCGGCCTCATCGTAGGACCGCATTTGGTGTTGCTGGCAGAGGCGAGCGGTAGTGACGTAAAAGGTATCGAGAGCCTGCTGACCGACGATGACAAGCTCACGTTCCAGCGACTCATCAAACCGGATGCGACCCTGGTGAGCAAGAAGACGCTTGCACGCGGGGTTCAGGAGGCCTTGGTTACGAAGACGACGGTTGAGCTCTCCGATACAGCGAAGGCGGCCCTCGATACGACTATCGCGCACCTCCGGCGCAAGTTAATTGATGGTTCCGTCCCTGTCTGTAGCGCCGAGTGAGCCGAATCGAGGTCAACGGAACGCCTGAAGTGGGTGTCCTATTTCTGTGAACAGACGATTGTCGTCACCGGGGACGGTCTCGCGCTCGCCTCGGACGATTAGCAGCAGGTGTGTAGCCGCGATTGCGGGCGACTACTTCCGTGTGATTGCGACTGCCGTGTCTTTGGCTCGGCCTCTTGTACGGTGGTCTTTGTTGCTCGGCGGGGACGGGGGGCCGTCCAGTGAGCGCCCCGGTGTGCGTCGCGAAGCGACGGGGGGCGCGATTTTGCGGCGTAGCCGCCGTGCCTTGGTTGTTCGTCGCTTTGCGTGCCCGCCGGAGGCGCACGGCCTACTCGATCCGGAAGCCGCGGTCGTTGTCGCGGTTTGGGTCGATGCCGTTCTCCCATGCTTGCTGGCGCTCTTGCGCGGCCTGGATCGCCTGTTCGATGTAGGGGTCCCGGTCGGGGTCCGTGGCTGGGGCGGCGCGGTCTTGCGGCTCGGTTGCGGTGTCTCGTTGGTGGTTGATCTGGTTTTGTTCTGCGGCGAGTAGTCGCTTTCGCTGTTGCTCGAGGACCTTGTCGATGTATCGCTCGTGTTCGCGCTGAGCTTTGGTGTTGCGCTCCAGGTCGGCCTCGCGTCCAGCGGTCTGTTTTGCGATCTCCTGGGTGATCGTCGCCTCGCTTGCTCCCTCGCCGCGTAGGTATTCGGCGAGGTGTTCGATCGCCGAGGCTTCTTGGGCCTGTTCGTTCACGTCGCCGCTGCGGTCTACGTCGATCGCGCGCTCCCACTCGAACTGCCGTGCTCGCCGCGCTTGGAGCACCTCGTCGATCTCGCTCGCGGTTGCATCAGTGGCATCGGAGCGCGAGGGGATCTCGGCTGAATGCTCGGCCGTCGGCTGCGCGATCTGAGCGGAGTGCTCGGCTGCGAGCGGCTCGTCGCGCTCGGCGACCTCCTTCGTGATCGACGCCTCTTGCGCGCGGCTTTGTCGCATCCGGTCGGCGAGGCGTTCGATTGCGTCGGTGTCGAGGCCTTGTTCGCCGAGGTCCTCGCGGGCGAGGTAGAGCTGGGTTTGCTCTCTTGCGCGGCTGACGGCTACGTAGGTGTGCTCGCGGTCTGTTTGCCAGGCGCCGGTGAGGATGCCGGAGGTCTCCGTGGTGAGGCCTTGGCCCTTGTGGACGTGGACGGCGTAGGCGAGGCTCAGGTCGCTGAACTGGTCGGTGTCGATCTGCACGTCGCGGGGTTCGCGCTCGTTGGTCTTGATCGTGACGTGGTTCTCGTCGCGGCCTGTGCTGGTGATCGTGCCGGTGATGCCGTTCTCGACTCGTTTCTGGCCGGGGATTTGGTGTTGGGCGGTGAAGATGATCTCGTCGCCGGCGGCGAGGCCGTAGGGCTTCTCGGGGAGGTTGACGCGGTGGGCGCCGAGCTCGCCGGCTTGCGCGCGGCGTTCTTGGGCCATCGCGTTGATCTGGTCGCGCTCCTTGTTGCTCGCGTCGGTGATCATCACGGCCTGACCGTCTGGGAGGGATCTCCGGGTTTGGTCCCAGTTCTCGACCATCGCCTCGGCGGCTTGGGCGCGGGTGTCGTGGATGTGGAGGCGGTCGTGGGCCTTGTATTGAGCGAGCGCGGGTCCGGGTTCACCGGCGCGGATTTGCTCCCAGGCGTTGCGCTCCCACTCGTGGTTTGCGCGGTGGACTTCGGTCAGCTCGGCGGTCGGGACTTTCCCCTCGATCTCCTTGAACAGGCCGCCCGCGCCGATCGCGCTCAATTGCGCGGCGTCGCCGGCGAGCACGAGCTTGCTCTCGCGCTGCGCAGTTGCCTGGGTGAGGCGGGATAGGCGGTCGCTGTCGGCCATGCCGGTCTCGTCCATCACGACGACCGTGTTCGCGCTCAGCCGTATGTGGCCGTTCTCGACGCCATTCAACAAGCCGTCGGTTGTGTAGGAGCGGTCGAGCTTCGCGTCGTCCTTGAGTCGTTGCGCGGTCACGCCGGCGATCGCGGTGCCGATCACCTCGTTGCCCTCCAACTGCCACGCCCGCGCGGCGGCGGCGATCGTCACGCCCTTCCCGGAGCCCGCGCGGCCGACGAGCACGCTCACGCCACCCTGGCCGGTGATTGTCTCCAACGCCTCGCGCTGCTCGGGGGTGAGGGACCCTTTGATCTCCTTCCCGATCTCGCGGCGTGCCTGCTTGAGCGCCTGTTCGCTGACGGGCGCGGCGTGCTCACTTGCGCGGCGCTCGGCGATCTCGATCGTCGTCTGCTCCTGCTCGCGGAGCTGCCGCGTCGTCCACGTCCCGTCCTGCAGTTGCAGCAGCTCGCCGGAGCGCGCGAGGTCGTCAACGAGCCGGTCTGCGTCGGCGGGTCGCCCGACGCCGGCGCTCAGCTCATAGGCCTTCGCGTGCAGTTCGCGCTTGGTGATCATCGCGCTGTTGCGTGTGACCTCGGCGAGTAGCTCCTTGGCGAGATCGACCTTGGGCTGGTTGTGCAGGCCCCAGTCAAAGGCGCGTCTTTTACCAGGGCTTCAGGAAGCGCCCATCTCTACCTTGTCGCGGGGATGCGCTCGAGCGCTTCCGCGACGGCGATAGCGCCGTCGCTGCGGGCCAGCGCCTCGGCCATTCTTTGAGCTCCCCGCTTGAGCTCTGGATCGGCGAGGGCTCTTGTGATGACGCGGGCGAGCCTGCGCGGTGAGGAGTGTTTGCGCATCCGTACGCCGGCCCCGGCATCGAGGACGCGCAGCGCGTTGTCGTGCTGGTCGCGACCGCCGGGGATGCAGAGGATCGGGACGCCGTCGGCGAGGGCCGCGTTGACCGTTTGCCAGCCGGCGTGGGTGATCACGAGCGAGGCGTGCGGGAAGACGCTGCGATGGGCGACGAATGATGCCGCGTGGGTGTTGGCCGGGATTTGCAGTGAGCTGGGGTCGAGCGCTGGGCCGGTTGTCAGCAGCGCTCTGACCTGAAGGGGGGCCACGGAGTCGAGGACGCGTTGGACGGCGGCGCGTTGATTCATGTAGCTGGTGCTGAAGCTGATCACGACGAGTGGGTCGTCGTTGTCCGGCGGCCATGGCGAGCGCCACGGCTCCTCGAAGGGCTCGAACGCCGGGCCGACGTAGCGCACATTCTCCGCGAGCCGGCCGCGGGATGAGAAGTCGAGCTCCGGCGCGCTCATCACGGCGATCTCCTTGACGGTGCGCAGCTGGTCATACCAATCGCTCAGCGGGTCGAGGCCGTGTGTGGCGCGGGCCGCGTTCAGCGCCGGCAGCCCCGCGTCGAAAAAGCGCCTGATGAAGACCGCCAGCAGACGGTCGCGGGCGGCGCCGAGCGGTCCGGTCATCGGGCGCAGGCCGCTGCCGAGCGGTGGCGCGCCGCGGGTCGGGATCGGGAAGGGGCAGTGCACGAGCGCGATCGCCGGCAGGCCGGCGGCCTCCGCTGCCAACGCCGCGCCGGGCAGCATCCAGTCAAATGCCATGGCCTGCGCGGGCCACTCTTCCAGCGCCTCGCCGCAGTCGCGGGCCGTGCCGGCGAGCAGGCCGAAGAGGATGTTCTCGCGCACCCGCAGCCCGGCGCCGAAGCGCGTGCGGACGTCCCAGTCGTGCAGCACATCGGTCTCCGGGCGGGTCATATCCAGGGTCGGGTAGGCGTGTTTGAACGGCACGAATTCGGCGCCGGTGCGCTGCACTCGCTCGCGTGCGGCCTCGTGGGCCAGGACCCGCACCTCGTGCCCGCGCTCGATCAGCCGGTGGGTCAGCGCCAGCTGGGGAGGGGCGTTGCCGCTGAACGCCAGCAGTGTCTGGAAGACACGCATGCTAGTATTTCATGTTAGTAAAGATAAAATGAATATATCAAAGACCTCACAGAGCAAGCGTCCCTATCGGATGTCGGCCCGCGCCGACGCCGCGAGCGCGACCGCGGAGCGCCTGCTCGAGGCTGCCTGGAGGCATTTCGCCACGCGCCCCTACGAGCAGGTCCGCCTGCGCGAGATCGCTGCCGAGGCCGGGGTCACGGTGCAGACGCTGCACCTGCGTTTTCATTCCAAGGACGAGCTGTTGAGTGCCGCCTACGCGTGGTTCGGCCAGCAGGAGATCGCCAGCCGGCCCCCCGCGCCGGCCGCGGACATCGCCGAGGCGCTCGCGCTGCTCTTCGACCGTTATGAGGAGCACGGGCAGGCGGTCCTCCGGATGCTCTCCCAGGAGGACCGCGTACCCGCGATCAAACGGATGACCGACGCGGGACGCGCCTACCACCGCCACTGGGTGCAGACGACATTCGAGCCGCAGCTGGAAGGCCTCTCCGGAGGGTCCTACGAGCGCCGGCTGGCCGCGATCCTGCTCGCTACCGACCTGCTCGCGTGGAAGCTGTTGCGCCAAGACATGAAGCTCGACCGCGAGAACTCCGAACGGATCGTCGCCGAGATCATCCAGTCCCTACCAGGCGGTCCCGTACCCGCGGTTAGGTTGTGTGCTTGTGTCCGGTAAACGCGGCGAAGCCGGGTTGCGGCCCAATCGCGGCGTCGGCTATCCCGGCGGTGGTCAGCCAGCGTTGTAGGTCCTCCCGGTGCGGCGGCAGCGGATGGCCGCTGCGGCTGCCGATCCCGAACAGTGCTCGTGCTCGCCGGGGTCCCTGCGCGAGAAACGTGGTGCCGATCAGCTGGCCGCCGGGCTTCAGGCAGCGCGTGATCTCGTTGATGGCCTGCTCGGGGTCGTTGACCATGTGCAGGCCGCTGTAGGAGAGAAAGAGGTCCGCCTGGCCATCGGGGAAGGGCAGCGCGGTCATGTCCGCGGAAAGCACCTCGATCTGGTTCAGCGAACGCCTATTCGCACGGCGCCTGGCGCGCGTGAGCATCTTCTTGGAGAGATCGCCAGCGATGTAGCGGACGTCCTGATCGGGGCAAAGGGCGCGGAAGGCGACACCGCCGCCGCATGGCACGTCGAGGATCGTTGCGCCGTCAGCGACGTGACTGATGGGCGCCATGCTGGCGTATAGGACGGAGGCGTCGATGCCCCAGACGACCCGACCGATGCTGCGCATCAGCCACGGCCGTTCGATGTAGAAGTCGTAGCACGCACCGAATGGCCCGGCGCAGATGTTCGGTGTGTCGTCCACCAGCCTGGACTATGACGCAGCGGCAGGCGGGGGATCCCCGCGGGGAAGGGAGAGCCATAGCCCTCGTAGGCGTCGTGCCAAGCTCTCCAATGACGATGAGAGACTACGGAGAGATGCCACCTGCCGATCGTCGCAGTGCCACATTGGAAGATCTGGCGCGTGCCGGTGGGCGCAACGCCCCGATCGAGATCGTCGAATACGACCCCGCGTGGCCGGTAGCCTACGCGACCGAGCGTGAGCGGCTCGCTCCCCTGCTGCCCGCCGGGGTGCAGTTGCACCACTTCGGGTCCACCGCCGTCTCGGGTCTGGCGGCCAAGCCGGTGATCGACATGATCGCGCTCGTGGACGACCTCGACGCGCCGATCGCAACGCTGGTGCAGAGCGGTGTTACCAGTACCCGGAGGCGTTCAACGCGACGCTATCCCACCGGCGGTTCCTGTGCTACCCGACAGCCGCTCACCGCACCCATCACCTGCACCTCGTAGACGAGCCGAGGGAGCTTGAGCGGCGTCTGCATTTCCGCGACCGCCTGCGTGCCGATCCGGTCCTTGCGCGTGAGTACGTGGCGCTGAAGCGGACACTCGCGGAGCGCTATCGGAATGACCGCGAGGCGTACACCGGGGCCAAGAGCGAGTTCGTCAAGCGACACTCCTGATCCTGCCCTACAGGTCCTTCCCCTCCCCGGCGGCTGCCCGGTATGCGTCGCCGAGTAGCCGCTCGAGGAGCAGCACATCTCGCCACTGGCCATCCAGGCGACCATGGAAGCGATGCAGGCCGACCTCATGGAAGCCGCAGCGGCCGACCATCCGCACACACGCCAGGTTCTCCGGGAAGACTTTGCCCAGCAGCTTGTAGAAGCCCCGGCGCTCCGACTCCTCCGCGAGCTGCTGGCAGAGCTCGGTCCCGACACCCCGGCCTCGCGCGCTGCGCGCGACGTAGATGCTGCACTCGGCGATCCCCGCATACGCCGCTCGCTCACTGTAAGGAGCAAGCCCCGCCCACCCGACGAGATGCCCGTCCAGCTCGGCGACCAGCAGCGGGTAGTGCTCCGAGGTGATCCGCTCGTGGAAGTCGGCTGCGTGACGGAGATCCGTCTCAAACGTCGCTTCGCGCTCGGCGATCCCCTCGTTGTAGATCGACGCAATCATGCTGGCGTCAGGCGCTTGTGCCGCTCGTACGCTCACGGGTCTCATCACAGCGGCGACGGCTTCGCCCGCTCTATGGACGCCAGCGCTGCGATGAACGGCTCGCGAATGGCTGGGTTGCAATGCCGTACCTCAAGCGTCCGCTTCTCGGCGTCCGGATCCTCGCCCGCCGGGTAGTCGCTCCCCGGCCAACAGGCGAGCGGCAGCGAGGATCGACCATCCCAGGCAGGACCAGCGAAGGTCGCGTCGATCTCGATTCGCCGGCCCTCCAGCGTGATCGTGAGGTAGCGGTGGACGTCGATTAGCCCGCTCGCCGGAACGATCTCGGCGGCCGCGGCACCGAACAGCTCACGAGCCCGTGCGCGATCCAGCGTGTATACGCGGTGGACGATCAGCGGTTCTGTATCTGGAAAGCGCTCCCGGAGCGCGTGGGCGAGGAACAGATGCTTGGTGGAGCAGGTGCCGCGACGCTCGCGCAACATCCCCTCGACCGTGCGGTCGCTCGGACGGCCATATGGGAGCGCTCGCACGGCCTCGATCAGCTCAACCAGCGAGCAATCCGCGGAACTGAGCGCGTCGATCGACGCGGCGTCTCGAAGCTGGCTCATTGTGAACAGCGAGCGCAGCTCGAGGCCCTCGCTCGCAAGGTTCTCCCTTCCGCCCGCCTCGCGGTCGATCACGCACAACACCCTCGTGATCTGCGCGCCATGCTCGCGCAGAGCGTGGCAGGACTCGATGACCTGGCCGCCGGAGGTGATCACGTCCTCGATCACTGCGAGGTGTCGTCCGTCAATCTCCCCGCCCTCCGCGAGCCGGCAAGTCCCGTAGGTCTTGCGCTCCTTGCGCACGAACAACGTCGGCAGCCCCGAGACCTGCGAGACGACCGTCGCCAGCGGTACACCGCCGAGCTCCAAGCCGGCGAGGGCATCGACACCATCAGGCAGCAGCACGATCAGCGCCTCGGCGAGCTTACGCAACAGCGACGGGTCCGACTCGAACAGATACTTGTCGAAGTACTCACCACTCACGGCGCCCGAGCGCAAACGGAACTCTCCGGTCAGGCGCGAGCGCTCGTAGATGCGGCGAGCGAGCTCAACAGAAGCACTGCTCATCGGCCGCAGCCTACAATCCGCGACGTGCAGGGGCTGCTACGGAACCCGAGTGGGGATGTTTTGGGTTGACCCGCAAGCAGTGGCTGATCCTGCTCGGTATTGCGATGGTCGCGCTTACGATCATCCCCGTCTTCGTCTTCGAAAAACGCCTGGAACACACCGGCGGGCCGGGAATCGTCGGATTCGAGTTCGCCGCGACGAAGGCACGCGCGAGCCAGATCCTCGCCGAATGGGGTCCGGCAGGCCGCCGCGTCGCCCGGCTCTCCCTGATCGTCGACTACGCCTACATGGTCAGCTACGGCGGGTTCTTCACGCTCGCCGGTCTCGCTACCCGCGACCTCGCCCGGACACGCGACTGGCGACGCCTTGCCACGGCGGGCGTGATCGTGCCGTTCTTCGCCACTGCCGCGGCGCTGTTCGACGCCACCGAAAACGTGTTCCTACTGCTCGTCCTGGAAGGTCACGGAGGCGCACACCCCCCACTGATCGCAACGATCTGCTCGAGCATCAAGTTCACGCTGATCACGATCGCGATCCTGTACGTGCTCTGCGGACTGGCGTGGCGGGCCGCGACAGCGAACAGAGGGAAGCTGACCTCGCTGCCGGCGCCGGCTACAGCCGAAGAGCACAGCAGCGAGCCCCGCCGACTTACCTGAACCCCAGCATCCCCGGCAGCTCCTCCATCGCCTCGAACACCTCGGCTCCCGCCGCTCGCAGCGCCGCCGCGTCGCTGTCGGCCGCGTAGCCGAGGACGCGCATTCCGGCCGCAACCGCGGCGGTGACGCCGGAGGGCGTGTCCTCGACGACCGTGCAGCGCGCGGGCTCGGCGGCCATCGCCTGGGCGGCGTGCAGGAAGAGGTCGGGGTGCGGCTTGCCGCGCGGGACTGAGTAGGCGGAGAACAGAACCTCGTCGGGGAACAGGGGGTCGAGCTTCGTCAGCTGCAGCGACAGCCGCGTCTTCTCGAGCTTGCCCTGGGAGGCGACGCACACCGACACCCCGGCTGTCTGGATCCGCCGGATCGACTCGGCGACTCCCGGCACCGCACGCAGCTCGCGGCGAAAGACGACGGCGCGGTCACGCTCGTAGCGCTCGATCCAGTCCTTCGCCAGCGGGCGCCCGAGCTTGGCCTGCGCCCGGGAGTTGATCTCGGCCAGCAACAGGCCCTGGTAGTCGCGCCGGGATTGCGCGAGCGTGGTCGGCAGGCCCTGCTCCGTCAGCGCGCGGGCAAGCACATCGTTGGAGATGATCTCGCTGTCGACCAGAACTCCATCGCAATCGAAGATGACCAGCTGGAGATCACGCATGCGATGCCTACAGCACGCGCTCATACACGCGGTAGCGGCGCTTGATCTCGCCGCCCATGCCTTCCATCGCGCGGTTCATTGCGGTGTTGGTCTCGAGGATCCAGCCCATCTCGCCGCCCTTCTGCGGGGTGCGTTCGGCCGCGTCGAAGTGCATCTGGTAGAAGCGCGCGCCGACGCCCGTGTGCTGGTACTCAGGCTTGACCCCCAGGGCGAACACGCGCACCGCGTCGATCTTGCTTTTCGCGCGTAGCGCGGTGATCCAGCCGAAGGGGAGCAGCCGCCCGTTGAGCTTGGCGAGCACCTGGTTGAAGTCGGGCAGCGTCAGGGCCGCGCCGACGACCTCACCGGTGTCCTTGCGTTCGGCGACCATCGCCCAGTTCTCGTCGAGGACGGGCTTGAGATCCTTGGCGTAGTGGCGCACCTCCTCCTCGTTCAGCGGCACGAACCCCCAGTTGCGCTCCCAGGCGGAGTTGTAGACCTCCAGAAACCTGGTGACCTCATCCTGTAGGTCTTTCTTCTTGAAGTTACGGCAGACGATCCCGTGCTCGGACTCGAGCTTGTCGGCCACTTCCCAGATCGCGGGGTGGACCTTCTCACGACCCTCCACATCGAGACTCCACATGTACAGGTCCATCGCCTTGTCGATGCCGATGTCCTGCTCGAACAGGCGCTGGTAGTAGCGGTGGTGCCAGGGGCAGAGGATGATCGGAGGGTGCTCGTGACCGGCGATCAGCACGCCGATCTCATCATTGGTCGTGAAGTCCATAGGGCCGACCATGCGGTCCCGGCCGCGCTCGCGCAGCCAGTCCGCCGCGGCGTCCAGCAACGCACGCGCCGCGTCCGCGTCGTCCTCGCACTCGAACCAGCCAAACAGACCCCACTCGTTGTCCTGGAACTCGTTGAAGTTCCGATCGACGTGCGCGCTGATCCGCCCGACCGGGCGTCCGTCGCGGTAGGCGAGGAAGTA
>DATCFG010000146.1:0-5161 GCA_036509655.1 Solirubrobacteraceae bacterium
AGCGAGCCGAAGCCGTGGGCGATCCAGGTCGCGACGATCACCGCGCCCATCGCCAGCCCGATCAGCATGCACAATCCGCCGAGCATCAGCCCGTGCTCGAGCCGGAAGCGGGCCCGCATGCGGTCGAACCACGGGTCCTTCTCGCCCATGAAGTAGGTGCCGTAGGCGTGGGCGCAGAGGCCGAGCGCGACGACCTGGGTGCCGACGACCATCAGCAGCGTGCCGAGGATCAGGGCGTGGATCCCCCACGCCCGTCCGAAGATCTCGAGGCCCGAGCCGGCGATACCCGTGAGCAGCACGCCCAGGACGGCGAGCACGGCGCCGGGGATGATGAACAGGTGCGTGGGGCTGTGGACCAGCAGGAAGCGCAGGTGCCGCCAGCCGTCGCGGAAGCTCGACAGCTTCGACTCGCCCCCGCGCGGGTGGTATTCGATCGGGAACTCCGCGATCTTCAGGTGCTCCTTCGAGGCTCTGATCACCATCTCCGAGGCGAACTCCATGCCGGTCGTGCGCAGGTCCAGGCGGGGCAAAACGTCGCGGCGCAGCGCCCTCATGCCGCAGTGGGCGTCTTTCACGCCCGTCCTGAAGAAGAAGTTCAAGAGGCCCGAGAGCAGCGGGTTGCCGATGTAGCGGTGCAGCCACGGCATCGCCCCGGGCTGGATGTTGTCCATGCGGTCGCCCATCACGAGCTCGGCGCCGCCGTCGAGCTCGCTCACGAAGCGGGAGATCTCGTTGAAGTCGTACGTCAGGTCGGCGTCGGCCATCACGATGTACTTGCCCTGCGCGGCGGCGAAGCCGGCGAGGTAGGCGCTGCCGTAGCCGCGGCGGGGCTCGGAGACGACGCGCGCCCCGGCGGCGGCGGCGAGCGCGGCCGAGTCGTCTTCGGAGGCGTTGTCGACGACGAGCACCTCGCCGGTGATCGCACCGTCCTTCAGCGCGCCGAGCGCGGCGGTCACGCAGACCTCGATGTTCTCGGCCTCGTTCAGGCAGGGGATCACGACCGACACCAGCGGTGATCGGAGCTGCTCGTCGCCCTCGTCGAGGACGGGCCTAATCTTCTCTGCGGTACTCATAGCTTTGTCGGGCCCGCGCCCACTCTCTTGCCGGATTCGGCCGTCGCTGGTAATAACGCGCGACACGCCCAAAAGTGGCGCACCGACCGGTCGAGAAGCGGCACGCCGGTGGCTGAGGATTCTACCGGACGGACCGGAGGCGCTTGTGAGCGGCTCATGCCATCAAGCCCGCGACCAGCTCGTCGAGCGCCACGAGACGTACGCCTTCGCGCTCGGCGGCGATCTCGATCAGACCCCGCTCAAAGCCCGACTTGGAGAACAGCACGATTAGCGGACCGTCGCTTGCGAGCCTGACCTTGGCCTGACGCATCGCCGGCAACTTGTAGGTTTCGAGGTCCTTCAGTACCTGCGCGCCCATTCGTCTGCCTGTCCACTTGCACTCGCCGACGACGGTGACCACGCCGCGTCGCAGCCCGACGATGTCGATCTCCTCGCTCTGCCGCCGCCCTTCGCGACGAAGCTCGTTGAGTGCGTTGCCCCACCAGGAACCGACACGGCTCGCGTCAGCGCCCAGCTCCTTGCGCGTCCATTCACGGCACAGACCCTCGAAGATCGTGGCGATGTGCTCGGAGAGAACTGGGGCGATCTCGCCGTCGTAGTGGTCCTCCGGTCGCAGACCCGTACGCAGGTCCTCCTGGTAGTTGAAGACGAAGCGAAACCAAAAGCGCAGAAAGTTGTCGGCGAGCCGGAAGCGGTGGTCGCGATGGTCCCGCCCGGCGGTCACAGGGGCGATCTTCTCCGCGAGCCGCATCTTCTCCAGCATCTCCAGATACGGGCTCAGGTCGCTCGTGCGCTTGCCCAGCGACGTTGCCAGGTCGCCGACCGCCCGTTCGCCGAGGGCGAGCTCCTCCAGCAGCGAGAAGTAGATGCCGGGCTGACGCAACTCCTCCTCGAGCACCTCGCGGGGATCGTTGAACAGCGGGCCGCGATGGCTCAGCACGCGCTCGCAGACGCGCTCGCGCAGATCGCCGCGACCACGAGCCAGCTCATCCAGGTACATGCTCATCCCGCCGGCGAGGGCATAGCGCTCGACGCGCGCACGCGCTGTGGACTCTTGCACGAACGCCTGGGCATCCGCGAAGCGCAACGGCTCCACGGAGAGCGGGGTCAGACGCCCGCGCAAGGGACCCGTCTGCGCGAGCAGGGCTCTCATCTGGCCGATGTGCGAGCCGCACAGCATCAACTTGAGCCGGGATGACTCGCGCTCCTCCATAACCGCTTGGATCGCCGTCAGGGTCTCGTGGCGCTGCTCGCTGCGCGCCGGCAGCAGGTATGGGAACTCATCGATGATCGCGAGCGTCTCCTGTCGTTCGCCGAGCGCGTACAGCGCCGCGATCAAGCCCGGGAGATCGCCGATGTCCGGGCGCATGCCCAGCAATGGAGCCAGGCGGTCGGCAAAGCGGGCGAGCTGCGCTCCCTCGGCGCGACGCTCAGCCACCAGGACGACCGTCGGCTTGCCGTGAGCGAAGGCGCGAAACAGCCACGACTTGCCGACGCGGCGACGACCGTAGAGGACGAGCGCGTTGCGGTCGCGACCACTCCACCAGTCCTCCAGGCGTTCGATGTCAGCCGCGCGGTTGAGGAACTCATCGCGCGCCGGGAATACAAAATCTTGCATCTCTATAATCTATCTTATACTAAGCTGCAATATAGAACCTCCCCAGGACGCGCGGTTGGCCCTGTTTCGCGGAGCCACGGACCAGCACCTTTCCTGGCAATCTCCCGGGGCGATGCGCATCTGCCTGGTCTACGACTGCCTATTCCCCCATACCGTCGGCGGCGCCGAGCGCTGGTATCGCAACCTCGCCGAGCGCCTCGCGGCGGCCGGGCACGAGGTCACCTACCTGACGCTGCGCCAGTGGGACCGCGGCGAGGCGCCGCTCCTCGACGGGCCGGTGCGGGTGATCGCGGTCGGCCCGCGGATGGCGCTCTACACAGAGAGCGGCCGGCGGCGAATCCTGCCGCCGCTCGTCTTCGGCCTCGGCGTGCTCTGGCACCTGCTGCGCCACGGCCGCCGCTACGACGTCGTCCACACCTGCGCCTTCCCCTACTTCTCGCTCCTGGCGGCGGCCGCGCTGCGCCCGCTGCGCCGCTACGGGCTCGTCGTCGACTGGTTCGAGGTCTGGAGCAGCTCCTACTGGCACGACTACCTCGGCGGGCTCCAGGGGCGGATCGGCGCGCTGGTCCAGCGCGCCTGCGCGGCGGTCCCGCAGCGCGCGTTCTGTTTCTCGGAGCTCCACGCCGAGCGCCTGCGCGCGGAGGGGCTGCGCGGGGAGGTCACCGTGCTGCGCGGTCTCTACGCCGGATCGCTCGAGCCGGCGCCCGTGCGCGCGGCCGACCCGCTGGTGCTGTTCGCCGGACGGCTGATCCCCGAGAAGCGCGTCACCCTTGGCGTGGCCGCCGTGGTGGGAGCCGCCCGGGGGATCGACGGCCTGAAGGGCGTCTTCTACGGCGATGGCCCCGAGCGCGTCAAGCTGCGCGAGGCGATCGCCGAGCACCGCGCCGAGGCGATCGTCTCCGCTCCGGGCTTCGTCGATGCCGGGCTGGTCGATGCAGACATGCGCCGCGCGCTCTGCATGCTGCTGCCCTCGCGACGCGAGGGCTACGGGATGGTCGTCGTCGAGGCCTCCGCCCACGCCACCCCGAGCATCGTCGTCGTCGCCGAGGACAACGCCGCCACCGAGCTCGTCGAGGATGGGGTCAACGGCGTGGTAGTGGCGAGCGCGGACCCCGAGGCGGTGGCAGAGGCGATCGTGCGCGTGCATGAGGCGGGGCTGGCGCTGCGCGAGAGCACGGCCGAGTGGTTTGCAGAGAACGCAGAGCACCTGTCGCTGGAGTCCTCATTGGAGCAGGTGCTGGCGAGCTACGAGAGTCCAAGCGCGCGGCGGTAGCTCTCGAGCGTCAGGCGCGCGGTGCGCTCCCAGGTGAACTCGGCCACCCGCGCCAGACCGCGGGCGCACAGGCGCTCACGCAGCGCCTGGTCCTCCAGCAGTTGCCGCAGCGCTCCGGCGATCGCCGCCTCATCGTGAGGATCGAACAGCAACGCCGCTTCGCCCGCGACCTCGCGCAGCGAGGAGGCGTTCGAGCACGCGACCGGCACCCCGCGCGCCATCGCCTCCAAGACCGGCAGCCCGAAGCCCTCGTACAGCGATGGAAACACAAACGCCCGTGCGAGCGCCCACAGGCCCTCCAGCTCCTCGGCGGAGACCCAGGCCGGGAAGCGCACGTCTCCGGCGACGCCTTCATGCGACGCGCGCTCGCGTAGCTCTGCCTCGTGCGCTGTTGGGTAACCGGGGAGCACGAGCACGGGGCGCTCCTCGGCGGGAATCCGTGCGAGCGCGCCGATCAGCGCGAGCAGGTTCTTGTGGGGGCGCTTTGCCGACAGGCTCAACAGCACGCGGCGCTCGCCCAGCTCGAAGCGCGCGCGCGTCTCGCGCTCGTCGATCGGTGCCGCGCGACGGACGCTGCCGAGGCCAAGCGGTACCACGTCGATCTTCTCCGGTCGCACGCCGAGCATCCCGACGAGATCCTCGCGCGTGCTCATCGAATCGGCGATCACCCGGTGCGAGCGGCGCACCGCCTGGGGCACGAGCAGCCTCATGCCCTTGTCACGGATACCCGCGTGCGCCTCGGGGAAGCGTGCGTAGATCAAGTCGTGCACGGTCACGACCCGGCGAAAGCGTCCCCACAGCGGCGCGGTGCTCGCGAGGCTGTGCACGAGATCGACACCCGCACGCATCGCCAGCGGTGGCAACAAAGCCTGCTCGCCGAGCACCCACTGCACGCGGTTGCGGGCGTTCACCGGGACCGTCACCGCCGGCAGCAACTCACCCCACGGGCCGTCTTTCGCGGCGGCGGCCTCGCGGTTGACGAACGCGGTGAAGCGCGTCTGCGGCGCCGCCGCCACAAGCGCCGGGATCAGCTCGCGCGCGGCGACCTCCATGCCACCGGTCTCGCCGGGGACGAGGAAGATCAGGTTCAGGCCGATGTGCACGATGGGAATGCTCCGCGGCCGACTCAAAGCAGATGGTGGACTCGGTTGCGCAGGGCATCGTCGTCGCCGTGGTCGGCAAGCAGGTCCGCAAGCG